>DATFCC010000295.1:0-8681 GCA_035253505.1 Hyphomicrobiaceae bacterium | reverse complement strand
CCATCATCATCGATGGCGGCCTCGTGCGCTGAGATGCCCGCCGAGACCCTAAAGTTGGGCAGGGCGATACCTCCGTTGCATTCTCCGACGTCACGCCCGCGAAGGCGGGCACCCACGCCAGGCAATTAGGGGCGCAGACGGTGCCCCCGAACAGCTTGCGGGGATCCCCGCCTTTGCAGGGATGACGTTGCGGTTGTTGCAAACGCGGGCCGATTTGTGCGCGAGGCGCAAGCACTATCCCGCCGCGAGCGGACTGGTGACGTCGCGGAACGACGGCCGGAAGGAGGTCACCACGTCGACCACGGTCGGTGCCGTGCCGTCGAGCGCCTCACGCAGCGCCGGCCCGATGCCGTCGGCGCGCTCCACGCGGATGCCGCGGCAGCCCATGGCCCGCGCGATGGCGGCGAAGTCCATGTCGGCGAACGTGCTGGCAATGGTGCGATTGCCCTGGCCGTGCTTCACCCAGCCGAGCGCGCTGTTGTTCAGCACCACGGTGACGATGGGTATTTTCTCGTCGCGCGCCGTCATCAGGCCGTTGATGGCCATCGAGAAGCCGCCGTCGCCCGTCACGGCGATCACCTGCCGCTGCGGAAACACCAGCTTGCCCGCCAGGGCCGCCGGCACCGCATAGCCCATGGCGCCGATGCCGGGCATCAGCAGCGAGCCCGGCGCCTTGGTCTGGAAATAGTGCGTCATGAACAGGCGGTTCTCACCGGCGTCGCAGGTGAACAGCGCGTCGGGCGCGGTCGCCTTGAGAATTTCCGCAAACAGCCGCTGCGGCATCACCGGCGTCTCGTCCGAGGCATAGGCCGCGTCCTTGAAGAAGGCATGCTTCTCCCGCGCCGCTTCGACCGCGTTGCGCCGGTCCGACAGGACGCCGGCCCTCGGCGCGCCCGCCGTCTTGATCGCCTCGGCCAGTTGCGCGAGCGCGGGCGCGGCATCGCCGATGACGGTGATGTCGCAGGGGAACGACCAGCTCGCGTTCTTCGGCTCGATGTCGATCTGCACCAGCTTCTGGCGGGAGGGATCGATCAATTGCGGATTTTCATTGGCCGTATCGGCAGGGCCAAGACGCGTCCCGGCCGCCAGCACCAGGTCGGATTCACCGATGGTCGCATTGGCCGTGGCCTGGCCGAAGTTGCCGCACACGCCGAGCGCGAGCGGATGCGTCTCCGCAAATGTCCCCTTGCCCGAGGCCGTGGTGGCGACCGGCGCGGCAATCAGCTCCGCCAGCGCCTGCAGCTCGCCGAAGGCGCGAGCGATGCGGATACCGTTGCCGGCGATGATCACCGGTCGCTTGGCGGCGAGCAGCGCCTTCGCTGCCGCGTCCACGTCCCCGGGATCTGGCGGCAGCGGCTTCGGCAGATAGGCCTTCGTCGCGTAGATGAAGGGCCGCTTTGCCGGATCGATGGGATCCTTGAACACGCGCGAATGGTAGAGCACGGCAACCGGCCCGCGCTCGCCGCTCAGCGCATGCTTGATGGCGAGTTGCGTCGCTTGCACCGCTTCCGTCGGCTCGGCCGCAACGAAGGCCTGCTTCGTCACCCCTTCCAGCGTCTTGCGCGTGTCGGCCGCGCCGTAATCGCCGGTGCCGCTTTGGTAGGGTGAGTGCTTGGAATATGGGGCCACGTCCGAGAAATCAGTCAGCAGGAGCATCGGCGAGCTGCCGAAGTGTGCCTCCAGCGTTCCGAGGAGACCGTTGGCCAGCATGAAGATGCCCTGGCCGATCGCCACGCCCGGCTTGCCAGTGAGCCGGCCGTAGACTTCCGCCATCACGCTGGCGAGCTGCTCGTGGCGCACGAGGACCGCACGCACGGTGCCCTGATGATCGTAGAGGGCATCGTAGAGGCGCCCCATGTTGCCGCCGGCGATGCCGAACACCATGTCGATGCCGGCTTCCTCCAGAACGCGCACGATGCCCTCGGCCGCCCGCGTTTCCGCCTTCAGAAGCTTGTCCGTCATAGGTCACACGCTCCCAGCTCGAGTTTGTGCCATCCACGGCGACGCTCGATGCCCGCCGACTGTCCCCGCGAATTGCCCGATGCACCACCCCTTGTGGAACTTTCCAACGATGGTTGGTGAGCGCGGCCCGCCCTTCGAGAACCTCCGCTGCGTCCGCGGCAGGGTCGATCACTCCTTTGCCAGGGCAGCGATCAGAGCACCCTGGGCCACCTGGTCACCTTCGCGCGCGGCAAGCTTGTCGATGCGCCCGGCGCGGGGCGCATGCAGCACGTGCTCCATCTTCATAGCCTCGACGACGGCGATGCGGTCTCCCTTGGCGACAGTCGCCCCCGGCGCAACGAATATCTTCGCAACCCGGCCGATGATGGGCGCGCGCACACTGTTCTCATCGCCGCCCTCTTCACCCGCCGCGGCGTCGAACGTCGGCCAACTCAGCACGGTCTGACGCATGTCGCACAGCACGTAGACCGCGTTGCCGTCACCCACGACGTGCAGTGTCCGCGGCGGCCCATGCGGAGCGGAGGGAGGGTCGCCGAGCACCGTCACGCCGGGGCCGTCGGGACCCCACGCGATCTCGACCGCGCGCGGGGATCCATCCACGATCACCGTGCGGCGCTGGCGGCGTGCGGGGCCGAGTTGGAATCCGTCGTGCGCGTCCCAGGGGGAGCCCGGTCCTGCCGGGGGTTGCCGCGCTTCCCCCAGCAGCAGCCGGCCGACGCCGGCGGCAATGGCGCGCTCATCGAAGCGAGCCGGTGCCAACCTGGCGAGATCGCGACCGATGAGCCCCGTATCCATCTCACCTCGAGCAAAACCGGGATGCGCCAGCAGCGCATGCAGGAACGGCGCGCTGGTGCGTGGCCCGGCCACCACCGTGTCCTCCAGCGCGCGCGACAACCTGGCGACAGCCTGCGGCCGGTCGGCGCCGAAGGCAATCAGCTTGGCGATCATGGAATCGTAGAAGGGCGAGATGACCGAGCCGTCCTCCACGCCTGCGTCCACCCTCAGCCCTTCGCCAGATGCGGGAGCGAACCGGACGATCGGCCCAGTCGACGGCAGGAAGCCGCGCGAGGCATCCTCGGCATTCAAACGCGCCTCGATCGCATGCCCCGTCATCGCGATCTGCCCCTGGGTGAGCGGAAGCTTCTCGCCAGACGCCACCCGGAGTTGCCACTCGACGAGATCGAGCCCGGTGATTGCCTCCGTCACCGGATGCTCCACTTGCAGTCGGGTATTCATCTCGATGAAGTACCAGGGCGGGTCCGCCTCCAGGTTGCCGCCCTCGACCAGGAACTCGACCGTGCCCGCGCCCTCGTAGCGGACCGCCTTGGCGCAGGCGACGGCTGCTGCGGTGATCCTGGCGCGCAGCTCGTCCGACATGCCGGGCGCCGGCGCCTCCTCGATCACCTTCTGGTTGCGCCGCTGCAGCGAGCAGTCCCGCTCGAAGAGATGCACGACGTTGCCGTGGGCGTCGCCGAACACCTGCACCTCGATATGGCGGGGGCGCACGACCACCTTCTCGAGAAGCACCCGCGCGTCACCGAAGGCTGCCTTTGCCTCGCGCTGGGCGCTCTCGAGCGATGCCGCGAACTCGGCCTCGCGCTCCACCAGCCGCATGCCGCGTCCGCCACCACCTGCCACCGCCTTGATCAGCACCGGGTAGCCGATGCGCTGGGCCTCGCGCGCGAGCGTCTTGCCGTCCTGGCTGTCGCCCCCGTAGCCCGGCACCACCGGCACGCCGGCCTTGGCCGCGATCGCCTTGGCTTCAGCCTTGCCGCCCATGCGGCGCATTGCGTCGGGCGATGGGCCGATGAACTTGATGCCGGCCCGGCCGACGGCGTCGGCGAAGTCCGCGTTCTCGGCGAGAAAGCCGTAACCGGGATGGATCCCCCTGGCTTTGGTTTCCTTCGCCGCCGCGATGATCCGGTCACCACGCAAGTAGCTCTCGGTCGCCGGACCGGGGCCGATCTCGATCACCTCGTCTGCCATCCTCGTGAAGGGCATGCCGCGATCCGCGGCGGAGGCGACCGCCACGGTCTTGATGCCCATGCGGCGGGCGGTCCGCACAATGCGCACCGCGATCTCACCGCGATTGGCGATCAAAATCTTGTCGAGCATGGGCGCGCGCCTCCCTCTCCCCATTCTGCAGCGGGAGAGGGGAGCAGTCGCGTTATGGCATCCGGTGCGGGAGGTGGGCAATCGCCTCGAAGGGCGCTTCCGCCCTCAGAACACCGGCTCCATCGCGGCCGCGACCAAGGCCGCCTTGCGCGCCTGCATCCAGCCAGCCTGGAGCTGGTCGTCGGCCGGTTTCGTCTTGAGGTAGGCGCTCCAGGCCTCCGCCAGCACACCCTGGCGCTTGAGCAGCGCGGCATTGTGGGCCTCGTCCTCGGCCGTCCACTGCCCAACCTCCTTGAGAGCCCGCACCGAGCCCGCGTGGAAGGGTACGACCCACTGCTTGGTCTGCTTGGCGACGGCGAGCCCCGAGGCGCCGGGCGCGGCATCCTTGTAGGCGTCGTAGCCGGCGATCATCGCCTTGGTGATGCCGTAGACGACGTCTTCGGGCTGCGACGCGTAGGCGACGAACACGGGGTAGGGAAATCCGCCCATCTGCTTGGGTGTCTGCGCGGACAGGCCGGCCGACCCGCAGGTCGCCACGTGGCGACTGAAGAACGGCGCGATCTTCTTCACGCGCTCCCAGGCCGCCTTGTCGTCGTGCGACCAGGTGGGCCATACGAGGCCCCGCGGCGACGTCTCCACTTCCTTGGTTTGCGCCGTGATCGTGGAAGCAAACGCGGCATCGACGTCGTTGTTGATCATGCCTTTCCACATCGCGCCGAAGCTGGAGAACTCGACGATCTTCACGTCGTCGCGCGTCAGCCCTCCGAACGCCAGCGACGCCAGCGCGTTCTGGTTGAGCGACGGCGCGCCGACCACGAAGCCGACGCGCTTGCCCTTGAGGTCCTTCAGCTCCGTGACACCCGTGTCCTTCGCAATGCCCAGATTGGCCCCGTTGCAATCGACCGAGCTCAATACGAGCTGCAGCGACTGAGGTCCCCAGTCCCGCGTGGCAAACTCGAACACGGCCTCCTGCGCGAAGTAGGTCCCCATGCCCATCGCCGATACTTGCGCGCGACCGCTCTTGATGGGAGAGAGGCGCGCCACGTCGTTGCCAGCCGGCAGCACGCGCACATCGGTGTTGTGCTGGTCCTTGAAAGCCTTGCCGACGGCGACAGTGATGTTGAACCCGGAGGTGCCGGTGTCGTAGGCGGTGAAGGTGAGCGTGGCCGGCAGCTTTCCGTCCTGCGCCACGGCTGCCCCTGCAGCAATCAGCGAAAAGGCAACGGCTCCGCAGACAATGACCTTGCGCATTCATTCCTCCCTGCGCACCCACGCTATGACGACCGGGTGTCGCATCTGTGTGCCTCGGCGGTAGAGCACCTTATTATTGACGGGATCGGACGATTGCGCCACACGCGAAGGCGGGCCGTTCGAGCGCGTGAGAGCGCTAATATTTTTTCGGCCCCTCGGGAGCGCGTGCCAGCTCGGCCTCGATGTCGAGCGTCTTGCAGCCCTTGGCGGCGAGCTCCGCGTTGTAGGCATCGAGCTTGGCCCGCTCGCGCGCATAGAGGCCGGCGCGGTCCGAGGTCTTGCCGGAGCTGCCGTAGAAGGGCGTCGCCGCCTTTTCCGCTGCGGCCGAGAGCGCCGAGGGCTCCTCGCGGCCGACGGGATCCTTGAGGCGCCGGATGGTGACCTGCATCGACCCCGTCATGCGCTTGCAGTCCATCGATTTCTCGGTGGAGCTCATCTCGTAGCGCCCGGCATCGGACACGTCGCCGCTTTCGAGCGGCTTGGCCAGTGCCCCCTTGTGCTTCGAGCCCTCGAGGGGCGGCGGCATATAGCCCGGGACGGCTGCGCAAGAAGCCAGGAAGAGCTGGGCGGCCAACAGGGCAAGGCGGGGTAGCATGCAAGCCTGCTATCAGATTCTGCGGTGACACAGCCATCAAAACGTGGCGGTGGGAGGGCGTCTGGCGTAGGACATGGGCCATGTGGCTCGCCCGCCGCCGGGCCTGCCGCCTCCGCTGACGAGAAGAGGACAGGAGCCGTGCCGCAGAAAATCATCAAGAGCGTCAAGTCCATGGTCGAGAGCGCCAAAGGCGAGATCGAGGAGATTGCCGCTGCCGACGCCGTCAAGCTGGCCGGCAGGGCCGACGTAACGCTGGTCGACCTGCGCGATCCGCGCGAGCGCGAACGCGACGGCAAGATACCGGGCACGTTCAACGTGACGCGCGGCATGCTGGAGTTCTGGATCGATCCCGAAAGCCCCTACTACAAGGAGAAGTTCGGCGAGGACAAGAAGTTCGTGTTCTTCTGCGCGGGCGGGCTTCGCTCCGCGCTCGCCGCCAAGACGGCGCAGGACATGGGCCTCAAGCCCGTCGCTCACATCATCGGCGGCTTCAAGGCCTGGAAGGAGGCCGGCGGCCCCACCGAGCCGGGCGAGGCCAGTCCACCGAAGAAGGCCTGACGCGGCTGCCGAATCCGGCGACCTCCGTCATGGCCGGGCATAGTCCGGCCATCCAATACCCATCGCCTGGAGCCGCAATGCGACCTATCGTGGTGGGCCGGTAGGCGTCGGGCAAACCTGCAACGATCCCCTACTGGACGAGATGGCCGGGAAACCCGGCCATGACGTTGCGTTGGATGGCCGCGGGCCGCCTGGGCTTGGGAGCAAATGCCGAAGATCAGAACTGCCATCTCCACCTCCTCCGAGGAATACAGCGCCAACGCATCGGCCATGCAGGCGCTGGTGGCGGACCTCGAGGACAAACGTGGGCAAGCTGCCATGGGCGGGCCCGAACGGCTGCGCGAGCGGCACACCGCGCGCGGCAAGCTGCTGCCGCGGGACCGCGTGCTGCGGCTGATCGATCCGGGCTCGCCGTTCCTGGAGTTGTCGCCGCTGGCGGCCTGGGACCTCTATACGAAGGACATCCATGGCGCCGGAATCATCACGGGCGTAGGGCGAATCTCGGGCCGCGAGTGCGTGATCGTGTGCAACGACGCCACCATCAAGGGCGGCACCTACTTCCCCATGACGGTGAAGAAGCACCTGCGGGCGCAGGAGATCGCGCGCGAGAACCGGCTGCCGTGCATCTACCTTGTCGATTCCGGCGGCGCCAACCTGCCCCAGCACACCGAGGTGTTTCCCGATCGCGAGCACTTCGGCCGCATCTTCTACAACCAGGCCACACTGTCCTCGCTCGGCATCCCGCAGATCGCCTGCGTGATGGGCTCGTGCACGGCGGGTGGCGCCTACGTGCCGGCGATGTCCGATGAATCGATCATCGTGCGCAAGCAGGGCACCATCTTCCTTGGTGGTCCGCCGCTGGTGAAGGCGGCCACCGGCGAGAGCGTCAGCGCGGAGGAGCTGGGCGGAGCGGAGGTGCATACGCGCCAGTCGGGCGTTGCCGACCACTATGCCCTCAACGACGACCACGCGCTGGAGATCGTGCGCAACATCGTCGCCAATCTCAACACGACCAAGAGGGTTGACATCGCCCTGCGCCCGTCTCGCCCTCCCGCCTACGATCCCGCCGAGCTCGACGGCGTCGTGCCGGCGTCGCTGATGACCCAGTACGATACGCGCGAGATCATCGCCCGCATCGTGGATGGGTCCGAGATGGACGAGTTCAAGGCCAACTACGCGCAGACCCTGGTGACGGGCTTCGCCCACATCGAGGGACTGCCGGTCGCGATCCTGGCCAACAACGGCATCCTCTATTCGGAGACGGCGCTGAAGGCCACGCACTTCATCGAGCTCGCCTCCCAGCGCAAGATTCCGCTGCTGTTCCTGCAGAACATCACCGGTTTCATGGTCGGCAAGGCAGCGGAGGCCGGCGGCATCGCCCGGGACGGCGCCAAGATGGTCACCGCCGTCGCCTGCGCCCAGGTGCCGAAGATCACCGTGATCATCGGCGGCAGCTACGGCGCCGGCAACTATGCCATGTGCGGGCGCGCCTACTCGCCGCGCTTCCTCTTCACCTGGCCCAACGCGCGCATCTCGGTGATGGGCGGCCCCCAGGCCGCCGGCGTGCTCGCCACCGTGCGCCGGGAGAACATCGAGGCCGAGGGCAAGACGTGGAGCGCGGCGGAGGAAGCCGCCTTCAAGCAGCCGGTGCTCGACAACTTCGAGCGCGAGGGCCATCCCTACTACGCGACGGCGCGCCTCTGGGACGACGGCATCATCGCGCCCCGCGAGACGCGCCGCGTGGTGGCGCTGTCACTGTCGGCGGCGCTCAACGCACCGATCCCCGACATGCGCTTCGGCGTGTTCCGGATGTAAGGGGCGCCAGCCCGCCCCACCGCCGTCATGGCCGGGCTCGTCCCGGCCATCCATCCGTCAGCTTGCTCCGGCGTTCATTGATCGCTGGATCCTCGGGCTTTGCTCGAGGGATGGTAGCCAGCCGCGGACGGATCGCCTTGAGCTGGTCGGCGATCTGGCGTCGGCGGGCCATCAGCTCGTAGGCGGTCTGCAACTGCAGGAAGAAGCCCTCGGACATGCCGAAGTAGCGTGCCAGCCGCAGGTCGGTGTCGGCGGTGATGGCGCGCTTGCCGAGAACGATCTCGTTGATGCGCCGGGGCGGAACCCTGATCGCCTTGGCCAGCGCCGTCTGCGACAGCGCCATGGGCTTCAGGAACTCCTCCATCAGGATGTCGCCCGGATGGGG
>DATFCC010000294.1:0-13425 GCA_035253505.1 Hyphomicrobiaceae bacterium | reverse complement strand
GTTTTCGCGAGGCGACCCGGAATCAACCCCGCACGAACCGTGCGGGGCGGACTTCGCTGGAATGCTTATCTCAAATTGCCGCAGAAGCGCTGGATGCGCTTGCAGGCTTCCTCCAGCTCCGCGGTGGAGGCGGCATAGGAGATGCGGAAGAAGGGGCTCATGGCGAACGCGGCACCGTGTACGCAGGCGACGCCCTCCTCCTCGAGCAGCGCCAAGGTGAAATCCTGGTCGGTGGCAATCTTGGTGCCCTTGCCCGACGTCTTGCCGATGACGCCGGCGCACGAGGGATAGACGTAAAACGCACCCTCCGGCTTGGGGCACTTGATGCCCTTGGCCTGGTTCAGCATGGACACGACCAGGTCGCGCCGCTCCTTGAAGATCCTGGCATTGCGCGGGATGAAGTCCTGGGGGCCGTTGAGCGCCTCTACCGCCGCCCACTGCGAGATCGACGACGGGTTGGAGGTCGACTGCGACTGCAGCTTGCACATGGTCTTGATGAGCGGCTCCGGCCCCGCACCGTAGCCCATGCGCCAGCCGGTCATGCAGTAGGTCTTGGACAGGCCGTTCATGGTGAGCGTGCGCTCATAGAGGCCGGGCTCGATCTGCGCGGGCGTGTAGAAGGTGAGGTCGTCGTAGATCAGGTGCTCGTACATGTCGTCGGTCAGCACCCACACGTGCCGGTTCTTCGGCGTCATGAGCACATCGGTCAGGGCCTTCAGTTGCGCCTTGGTGTAGGCGGCGCCTGACGGGTTGCACGGAGCGTTGAACACGAACCACTTCGTCTTGGGCGTGATGGCGGCATCCAGGGTCTCGGGCTGCAGCCGGTAGCCGTCCTCGAACTTGCACGGGGCCGTCACCGGCTTGCCGCCGCCGAGCAGCACGATGTCGGCATAAGACACCCAGTACGGCGCGGGGATCACCACCTCGTCGCCAGGGTTCAGCGTGCAGGCCAGCGCGTTGAACAGCACCTGCTTGCCGCCGGTGCCCACCGACACCTGGCTCGGCTTGTACTCGAGCGCGTTCTCGCGCTTGAACTTGGCGACAATGGCCGCCTTCAGCTCGGGGATGCCGTCGACGTCGGTGTACTTGGTCTTGCCGTCCGTGATCGCCTTGATGCCGGCCTGCTTGACATTGTCGGGCGTGGGCAGATCCGGCTCTCCGGCCGACAGGTCGATGATGTCGCGCCCCTTGGCTTTCAGCTCGCGCGCCTTCGTCGACATGCCGATGGTCTGGGATGGCGATATACGGTTGACGCTGTCGGCAAAGAAGCCCATGGCCTGCCTCGTGAAATGCTCATCGCCCCGCCGGATCGCGAAGCGCGCGGAACCTACGCCCAGGGACGCATGAGTCAAGGGCAACGTGTATACTGCGGGCGGTCACGTTGTCCTGGGATGGCTCATGAGCACGCAACAGCCTGCCACCATCATCGGCGGCCCGGTATCGCCCTACGTCCGCAAGGTGCTCGCCGTGTGCGAGCTGAAAGGCGTCCCCTACCAGGTCGATCCCATCGTCCCCTTCTTCGGCGACGACCGCTTCAGCGAGCTGAACCCCCTGCGGCGCATCCCCGTGCTCGTCGACGACCAGGTCTCGGTGTCCGACAGCACGGTGATCTGCGAGTACCTGGAGGAGCGCTATCCCTCCCCGCCGCTGCTGCCCAAGGCGCCGGCCGACCGCGCCAGGGCACGCTGGATCGAGGAATTCGCCGACACGCGCATGGGCGACGTGTTCATCTGGCGCATCTTCTACGAGGCGGTCATCAACCCGTTCATCTGGCAGCGCCCACGCGAGAAGGAGAAGATCGCCCGCGCCGTCAGCGAGGAGCTGCCGGAGGTGATGGGCCACCTGGAGCGGCTGGCACCCGCCGCCGGCTTCCTCTTCGGTGCCGTCTCGGTTGCGGACATTTCGGTGGCCGTCTTCTTTCACAACTTGAAATGGGCGCGCGTGACCCTCGACAAGGAGCGCTGGCCGCTCACGCTCGCCTGGGCGGAGCGCACGAACGCCGTACCCGCGCTGGCGAAGGTGACGGACATCGCCGACCGGCTGGCGTCCACGCCCCTGCCGCAGCATCGCGCCGTCGCCGCCGAGCTCGGCCTGCCGCTCACCGAGCGCACGATGGCCGAGGCGGCGCCGCGGCGCGGGCCGATGACCGTCGGCTGATCGCACTCCCCGGGCCTAGTCCTGCCGCTTGGCCTGCGGGGTCGGCGGCTTGCGGCTGCGCACATGCTTGAGCAGCGCTTCCGACGGCCAGCAGTCGACCTTCAAGCCGTTCGCCTTCTGGTAGGCGCCGACCAGCGCGCGGGTGTTCATGCCGGCCTTGCCGTCGATCTTGCTGACGGCATAGCCTTGCGCCTGCATGCCTTCCTGGATGCCCTCGATGCCCTTGGCGGAGAGCTGCTGCACCTCCGCCCACGGCGTCACGAAGTCCCGTCCACCGGCGATACGGTCGCCGAGATTGCCGACGAACAGGGCGTACAGGTCGGACATGTTGTAGCGCTTGATGACGAGAAAATTCTCCAGCGCCAGGAAGACGGGGCCGTAGCTGCCGGCGGGCGCGAGCAGGAACGCCGACTGGTCGAGCGCCTTGGCGGGAAAGTCGCCGCCCACGCGCGTCACTCCGAGCTTCACCCATTCCGACAGAGGCTTGGCGTTGTCCGGGCCTTCCTGCAGGCAGGAGATCGACGCAGGCAGGCGCACCTCATAGCCCCAAACCTGGCCGGGAACCCAGCCCTTGGAGCGAAGCTGATTGGCTGCGGAGGCCAGCGCATCGGGCACCGAGTTCCAGATATCCTTGCGGCCGTCGCCATCGAGGTCGTAGGCGAGCGTGTGGAACTCGGACGGCATGAACTGTGTGAGACCCATGGCTCCGGCCCACGACCCGACCATCGTCTCACGCGTGCGCACGCCTTCCTGCAGCATCGCAAGCGCGTGCAGCAGCTCGTTGCGGAACATGTCCTTGCGGCGACCGAGATAGGCCTGCGTCGCCAGCGCCTTGATGATGTAGTACGTCGACTTGTGGGCGCCGAACGCCGTTTCGCGACCCCAGATCGCCAGGACGAATTGGGGCTGCACGCCGAGCTCACGCTCGATCCTGGCCAAGGACGCGGCGTGCTGGGCCTTGAGCGCCTTGCCCTGCTCAGCGAGCTTGGTGAGGTAGCCGACGTTCAGGTACTGCGCCGGCGTGCGTGTGAACTCCGCCTGGCCCTTGACCTCGTCCCTCCCCGGCAAGACGAGATCGGGCAGGGCCAGGTCGGGCTCCACGCCGCGCAGCGCCATGTCGAACGTCTGGCGCGTGACGCCCATCGCCTGGGCCTCCGGCCAGAGCGCCTCGAGAAAGCTGCGGAAGTCCTGGGCCGCCTGCGCATGCGCGCGGCCGGCGGGGAGATGCATCGACAGCGTGAGGATCAGCAGCAGGCCCGGCAAAAGGCGACCCAGGGCCGCACAGCTCCTGCCTGCCATTCGTGCGACCGCCACGCGCATGTTCGGGCCCTTGCCAGGCATTCGGGTCGCCCCCTCAGAATCGTCGCATCATGGCGCGAGGCGGCACTTAAGTCTGCCGTTTGGGGCCGTTATGCGGCGGCAGAGGATAAGGCCAGGTCACGAACCCGCCACCATCAGGCGCAGCGCCTTGCCAAGGGCGCCCGTCGTGATCGTGTCGTACAGCGCATAGATGGCGGCATAGGGCCAGCCCACCTTCAAAGTGCCGAGGACGTATTTGTCCCACAGCTCGTTCGTGCGCCCGCGAAAGCCATTGCTCGTGTACAACGCGACGACGAACGCGATCGCGCCCGCCCAAGCCAGATACGCCAACATGGTTCCCTCGCACCCTATGGGCCGATGCTATCCCGTGCGGGGCGTGGCCGACAATGCCACCCGTGCACGGATTTTCCGCATCGGCCGCGACGGCCTGTCACGCGTTCCTTCGCGACAGGTGCTCCTCCCAGGCGAGCGCGTGGCCGACGATGGTATCGAGCGAATCGTGCTTGGGAACCCAGCCCAGCGTCTTGCGGATGCGGTCGGTGGCGGCGACGACGATGCCCGGATCGCCCGGGCGCCGCGGAGCGGTACGCACCTCGAAATCGCGGCCGGCCGCGCGCTTCACAGCGCCGATCACTTCGAGCACGGAGAACCCCCGGCTGTAACCGCAGTTGAACACGCTGCTCTCGCCGCCGGCGCGCAGGTGGCGCAGAGCAGCCGTATGTGCCCGCGTCAGGTCGCTGACGTGAATGTAGTCGCGCAGGCAGGTGCCGTCGGGGGTCGGGTAGTCCGTGCCGAACACGTCGATATGGCTGCGCTTGCCCAGCGCCGTCTCGCAGGCGACCTTGATGAGATGCGTCGCCCTCGGCGTCGACTGGCCGGAGCGCCGCCTGGGATCGGCGCCCGCGACGTTGAAGTAGCGCAGCGCCACGTAGCGCAGGCCGGTCGCCTGCGACACATCCGCCAGCATGATCTCGGTCATGCGCTTCGAGGAGCCGTACGGGGACAACGGCGCCAGCGGCGCGTCCTCGTCCACCGGCGCGTCGCCGGTCATCCCGTACACCGCAGCCGTGGACGAGAAGATGAAGCGGCCCACACCGTGCTTGACTGCGGCCTCCAGCAGCGCGCGCGACTTGACCGTGTTGTTGAGATAGTAGCCGAGCGGATCGGACACCGAGTCGGGCACGACCACGGAGCCAGCGAAGTGGACGATGGCGTCCACCTTGTGGCTGTCCAGGACCTGCCCCACCAGCTCCTGGTCGCCGACGTCGCCTCTGACGAATGCCGCGCCTGCAGGCACCGTCCAGGCCACGCCGGTCGAAAGATTGTCGATGATCACCACGTCTTCGCCGGCATCGAGGAGCTCGAGCGCCATATGGCTGCCGATGTACCCGGCTCCTCCTGTGACCAGAACGCTCATCTCACTGTCCCTGTTTTTCCGCGCATTGTAGGGTTGCCGCGCAACGGTTGCAGGTTGTGCAACCATCCGGCATGTCTAGCATTCTCGTCGCATACGCTGAGTTAATGGCCGTGCCCTACCCTGGAGGGCTCGGCCGGTATCCGGGATCAGGCATCCATGCAGAAGCAAGCCAAGCGAGTCCGCAAGGCGGTGTTCCCCGTAGCGGGTCTCGGCACACGGTTCCTGCCCGCGACCAAGGCCGTCCCCAAGGAGATGCTGACGGTAGTGGACCGCCCCGTCATCCAGCACGTGGTCGAGGAGGCCATGGCGGCGGGCATCGAGCACTTCATCTTCGTAACGGGCCGCAACAAGGGCGCGATCGAGGATCATTTCGACAGCCAGTACGAGCTGGAGCGGACGCTCGCCGATCGCGGCAAGACGAGGGAGCTGGAAGAGCTCATGGCTCAGCTTCCGCGAGCGGGGCAGACCAGCTTCACCCGTCAGCAGGCGCCGCACGGGCTCGGCCACGCGGTGTGGTGCGCGCGCGAGATCGTCGGCGACGAGCCCTTCGCCCTGCTGCTGCCGGACATGCTGCATTTCGGGGCGGGCGCCTGCCTTGCCGACATGATGCAGGCCTACGACGCGCACGGCGGCAACCACATCGCAGTGGCCCCCGTTCCGGCCGACCAGACGCACCTCTACGGCATCGTCGGCGTCCAGGACCGCAACGCGAAGGTGTCGGGCATCACCGGCATGGTCGAGAAGCCGAAGCCCGCCGACGCACCGTCCAACCTGCACATCACGGGCCGCTACATCCTGCAACCGGAGATCTTCGCCATCCTCGATCGCGGGGAGCGCGGCGCGGGCGGCGAGATCCAGGTTACCGACGCCATGATCGAGCTGGCGCGCAGCCAGCCCTTCTTCGCCGTGCGCTTCGACGGCACCGTCTACGATTGCGGGGCGAAGATCGGTTTCCTGGCGGCGAATATCGCCTACGGCCTCGCGCGCAATGATCTCGCGCCCGCCTTGCGGGCAGAGATTGCGAAGCTGCTGAAGACGTGAGCGGAGCCAGCCGCTAGTCGGCCGACGACTTGCGCCGCGTGGCCGCGGCTCTTGCCGGCGCGGGCGCCTCCGTCCCGGGGGTGGCACGCTTCAGGTAGGCGCAGTTGTTGGCCGTGATGCCGACGAGCTCCCAGCCGTCCTTGCCGGCATCATGCAACAGGTCGAGGTCGCTGGACTTGGCCGGCACGTTGTTCAAGTCGATCTTCGTGTATTCCCATTGCGGCATGTCGGTCCTCTGCCAGCCGCCATTGCCCAGCGCATGATCGCTGCTGGCAGGCCTGTCGGCGTGCATCGCGGGGATGGCGGCAGCCGAAGGCTAGGCCACGCCCGGTCCGGCCACTAGCAAGCAAGCTTAGAGATTTTCCCGCCAAGGGCGAAGGGCACGCCGCGGCCGACCTCGCCACGGCTTGCTCCGTGTGCTACGCTTTGCGCCTATTCAGATCATACGGATGACCTATGTGGATTGATAAGCTGGGACGGGTGCACGACCGCTCCGCCGCTGGCGCCGTATCGGCAATGGCCAAAGCATCCATCGTCGTCCGCCGGCAGGGCCGACACCTCGAGTTCGGGTTTTGGCCGGAGACCGTGAGCGCACGCGCCGTGCTCCAGGCCGTCGAGATCATCTGCGACAGCAGGCCCGGAACGCGTTTCACTCTCGTGCCCCGTGGCGGCGCCCGGCACAAGCGCGCGTTCGACGATCAGCCGGCCGCGGTTGCCATGCTGATGGGCTTGTTCGCCGGCGCTCGCCGCACCCACGATGCGCGCTTCATCTTCAAGCGCCTGCCCGCCGACACCATCGCGCGGGACGCAGGCTTCGGCGCCATTGACCAAGCGTGGCGGACGGGGCCCGCAAGAGCCGATCAGAGCCTGATGGAAGCGGTGCGCGCGTCATCGAGCGGACGCTACCTCGAGGTCGATCCGCAGGAGGGAGGCGCCAGGCTCATCGTGCGCACGGTCGGCGAAGGCTACAGCCTCTACGGAAACGGCTGGAAGTCCGGCGCCATAGGCGAGCGTTTCGAGGACATGCCGGACTCCGACTACGCTCGCGCCGCAGCGGACGCCTATCGCGAGGTCTTCAGGACAGGCGAGCCCGTGTTCGAGGATGTGACGGCGCTGGTGCACATGATGCGGACAGGTCCGCTGCTCCTCACCTACCGCCGCGTCATCCTACCTATCGGCTGGCCCGCGCGGCCGGTCCGCCTCCTAGGCGCGACGCTTGATCAACGCGTCCGCCCCCTCGCGTTCGGCACGACCGACGAATCTGGCGACGTCCTCCAGTAGCTGGGCCGTCTGCATCCACATGAACGCGAACCTTACGTCGCCCATGGGCGAGTTCGTCACCCGTATGTCCCAGTCGATGTTGGTATAGCCCGTGCGCTGCGTCATGCCGCCACGGACGACGCCCTCCGACATCATCGCAACCAGATAGTCCATGTTCCAGTGCGTATAGGCGTAGGCGCGCGAGAGGATCGGCACGATGGTCGACAGTTGCCGCCCGCGGTAGTCGGGGTGGTACCAGGCAGCGCCCGAGAAGACCACGCGACCGTTGACGGAGCGTGCCGACCTGGCCGTCACCTCACAGCTCTCTCCCGGCCGCCGCCAGCGCTCGGGGTGCTCGTACATGAGCCGCAGGCTTTCTGCGAGGCCGTGGAAGTCGCTGCGCCCGAGGTCGAACAACCTGCCGGAGTGCACAGCCACCACTCTTCCCCGCCGGTCGCGACCGAGAATGCAGAAGCCCTCATCGGCGCTGATGGTATTGCAGCGAACATCGTACGTCGGGAACAGCGGCAGCCAACTGTCGCGGTTCTGCGCATTGATCGCGACCAGATCGGCCATGCGGCCGAACGACAGCCTGACGCCCCGGGCGCGCGCGGCGGTATCGGCGAGAAGGAAGAACCTGCCCAGCAGATCGGCCGGGCCGTGCTCTATGGCTATCTCATCGATCAGTGAATTGGCGTCCGCTTCGGATGCATGCATTGGCCCCGACCTCTAATTAAGGTTGAGGGCCCACTATGGCTTCAGCCTGCGGGTGGCGGAAGAGTTGCAGCCTCCGGCCCGTGCTGGCATAAGCTCGCGGGGTAGATCGAGCCGTCGCGGCCATGCACCGGATTTGTGGAATTAGCTTCTTTGTCAGTGGGGTAGGTCGTCATGCGCAGGGCTGATGCGGGCATGGCGACACAATCCAGGCCATCAGGCCGGCCGCGCAGCGAGCGCCCTGGAGCCTCGCCCCGCAAGGCGACCGCCATCGACAAGCACGTCGGCCGGCGGCTCAGGCGATTGCGGCAGATCAACGAGGTGAGCCTTGAACGGCTGGCCGAGCTCGTCGACCTCGCCCCTCAGCAGATCCAGAAGTACGAGATCGGCGAGACCCGCATCAGCGCCTCGCGCATCTTCGAGCTCGCCCGCATTTTCCGCGTGTCCATCGAGTGGTTCTACGCGGATCTGGAGGCGGCCACGCGCGCGCAGGTGGACGATCGCATCCGCCGGCGCGAAAGCGAGGTGGGGGTCGCTCCACCGTGCGTGACCCCGCCTTCGCCGGCCGATGAGCTCGCTGCCCGTTACGCCGAGTTGCCCCCCGACATGCAGGCGAAGCTGATGGACTTCGCGCGCATGCTATCCGACCTGGCGGGCAGGCAGCGCAACTAAGACGCGACGCCGATCGGGCTTTGCCGGGCCCGCGCCTGGAGGCGACCCATCGCGTCAGTTCGCCGGCGTGATCGAAGGCATTGCGAGCGGCGCGGCGGTCGGCGTCAAGTCGGCGATGATTTCGGCTGCCACGCAGTTGGCGCGGTTGATGTAGGAGTTGGCGAGCGCGGCGTGGCTTTCCAGCGAGCGATCGAGCTGGGTGGGGTCGCACCTGTCGGGGTTGCCGCGAAAGAGGTCGATGTAGCTGCGCGACAGGCTGGAGAGCTGCCAGCCCACCGGCAGCGGCATGAAATTGTAGTAGACGCCGGCCTCCACGATCTTGAAGCCGGGTTTGGGATCGGCGGCCAGGTCGTACTGGGTGGTATAGCCGCGGCCTTGCCAGGTCGCGAGCGCGGCAACGAAGGGCACGAACGTATCGCTGAGGCCGCGATTCTGCGGCGCGTCCATCCAGAAGCGGTCGAAGGGGATCCACGCCGCCGAGATCATCACGAGCTTGATCGCCACCTGCGGGGCGCCGGGCTCCTTGGCAGCGAGCTCGTTCAGCGACTGTGCCAGCTTGGACGCGGTCGACGCGCCCGAATTGTCGACATAGCCGCCGTCGACGAAACTCATGCGCCGCTTGCGTGCCTTCTCGCCAAGGCTCTTTTCGTTGGGATCGGTGAAGGCGAACCAGCCCGCCGGTGAGATCCAGGGAAAGCGTGCACTGAGCCCGATGGCGGTACTCACCGGCATGTCCACGGGGTCGACGCCCGTGGAGAAGAAGTCGAACGCCTTCGCCGAGCCGGTCCACGGCGGTCCGATGGAAGTGAAGTCGAGCGGGCTCAGCACCATCTGCATGCCCGTCTCGATGTTGCTCGCGTTGAAGGCCAGCGCCGGCGTCGGCCCGGTCAGGCAGGAGGCCGTGCCGGCGCCGCACATGCCGAACAGCGATCCGCTGAGCGGGTTGCTGCCCTCCACCCCGCCGAAGCGCCAGCTATCCTCGAAGGCATATTCCAGCGCCCTGGCACGGTCGAGCACCGGCAGCGGCCAGGGGATGAAGCGCTGCAGGAAGTCGGGAAAGAGGCCACCCCATACCGCTGGCGCCAGCAGGTCGCGCGAGAGCATCTTGTCGGCACTCGTTTCGAACCTGCCGCGGTCCTCCAGCTTGTCCAGGCATGGCTTCGCCTCCGCGTTGGCGGCCAGCGAACGGGTGAGGCCTGCGAACACCGCCGAGCCCAGGCTCCCGCCGGACACCGAGCTGATGGCGAACACGTGCTGGGCGAAGTTCGGGCACAGGTCCTGCATGCGCGCCAGGAACTTGGCCGTCTGATAGGCGGCATAGAGCCCTCCGCCCTCGGCGGCGATCACGTATACCGGATAGGGCTTGCCGGCATTGCGATAGCTGTCAGCGTCCTTGCGCGAGCCGAGCCAGGTGCGGAATGCCGCCTCGACGGTCGGGCGCTTGATGTCGGCCTGATGGTGACGGAACGCGTGGTTGTCGGTGAGGCCGAACACCTCGAAACAGGCAAGCGCCACCAGCAGCGCGCCGAGGATCGGCACGCCGAAGATGCGGTAGTAGCGGGCGAACAGTCCCGTCAGGATGGCGAGGTTGACCATCCACAGAGCGAACAGCGGGATCGAGCCCACCCGCTGCGGGAGGTGCACGGGATCGCGGATCAGCAGGATGATGGAGGCCAGCACCACGAGCGGAAACAGCATCCAGTTGCTGAAGATGGCAAGGCGGCGCGCGCGGCGGCTTCCGTGCGGCGTGACGCTGCGCTCGAACAGGCTGACGACCAGGAAGATGATGACCGCAGCCGCCACGCAGATCAGGCTGCCGATGATGAAATCCTTCCTGAGTTGCGCGATCACTTTGATGGGCTCGGCCAGCGAGGCCGGCACGTCGGCCCCGTCGAGATTGGGCAGCCGGCTCAGCCAGATGCCGAGCGCCGCGCCCAGCAGCGGCAGCGTGGCCAGCAGCCGCGGGCCCCACCTGAGCATCCAATTGCACCAGGGATGCGGCCTGACGTGCTCGCCGGGAACATCCTCGGCTGCATACTCGGCGTGCTGACGCGCCATCTGCCAGAGCACCAGGCAGAGCGCCGCCAGCGAGCCCAAGGCGAACAGCCAATGAATGTTGAACGGATTGCGCGCCCGCTCCTGGGCGAGCACGCGATGCACCTCCAGCACCTGGTCGGAGAGGGTGAGCACCAGCACCGCGAGCAACCCCATGGCGAGGGGGATGCGCAGGGCGAAAATGCCGCGCAGCAGGCCATCGATCAGGCGCTCGGCATGCTCTTCGGGCGGAGTGGATTGGTCCGTCATCACGTTCCCTGCACGAGTCGTTCGGCGGATGGAGGGCCGGCAGCCGCTCGTGTGCTAGCGGACGCCGCGGTTGCCGCAGCGCAATTGCAGGTCGCGCTTGCGCGTGTTGTAGGTGAGCGAGCGCGTCTGCGATCCGCACGAGTCGACGCAAAGCTTGACGCAGTCGACCTCGCAGGAGGGCGGGCACGATCTGCGCCCGCAGCACTGCTGGGAGCACGCCTGCCGCACATCCTCGGCCGCGCACACGTTTTCCTGGGCCGCCGCGGGCAAGGACAAGGCGAGCAGGACGCCCGCCGCGATCAAGGCCGCTCGCAACGGCTCGACTGAGACCCGCATGGAACCCTCCGCCAGTCGCCTGGCCTGCATCCGAACCGCCCTACTCTACAAGCCAATCTTGCCGACGTTGCGACATAGGATCGACGCTGAGCAGATTGTCTTGAAAGGCAGAGGCGCATTCCGCGGGCATGCGTCACGTCGTGCGGCCACACCCGGCGGGGGAAGCCGCACGCGCGACATGAGCGGACGCTTTCCCGCTATCTCATCGGGAAGCGGACATTCGGCATCAGGCCGTGCGGATAGAAATCCCAGAACACGTAGACGGCGACGAAGATGATGACCGCGAGAATCGCGCCGACAATGACGCTGCTGCGCGCCAGTGAATGGCCTATCAGCGACGCCACGAAGGTGAGCCCGGCCAAGAGGCCGACGGCTGGCCAAGGAATGTCGGCCCAGTTGATTGGCATGACGATGCTCCTGTCGGTTGCTTCAGCCGTCCCGCGTCCTCCCAAGCGTAGCAGATGAGGCGCAAAGCCAGCGGTGCCGTCAAGCCGCACCGCAGCAGCGAAAATCGCCCACGCGTCGCCGTCAGATCAAACTCAGGAAATCCAATCAGTTAGTTCGCGGCGTCATCGGGGGTAACTTTGCCGGTGCGCACCTTTCGGTGCGTGCGGCTGTTCGCAATTTCGTCGCAATCCCAAAAGATGGGCCGCCGGTTGCCGTCTGGCGGCCCTGTTGCGCAATGCCGGCGCCTGTGGATAGCTGCCTTCCGCGCGCATCCCACTCTCGCTGAGCTTCCAGACAACGGCGGCCGCAAATGGACCCGATCGTGTTTGTGGCCGTGCTGGCGGCTGCCGCCTGTCACGCGGGCTGGAACGCCCTGCTGAAACTGGATGCCGAGCCCGTGGTTGCCACGGCGCTGGTCGCTGCCGCATCCGGCATGGTGGCACTGCCATTCGCGGCCTATCTGGGCGTGCCGCACCTGGCCGCCTGGCCGTACGTGCTGGCATCCGTCGCCATCCACATCGTCTACTACCTCGCCCTCGCCCAGGCCTATCGCTTCGGCGACCTGGGCCACGTCTATCCTATCGCGCGCGGCAGCGCTCCGCTGCTCACCGCCCTGTTCTCCACGCTCTGGCTGAACGAGGACATCGGCGGCTATGGTCTTGCAGGCATTGCCTTGCTGACGGGGGGCATCCTTCTCCTCGCCCTCCGCGGCGGCAGGAATCTCGGGCAATTCGATGCTCGTTCCGTCGGCTTCGCCCTCCTCACCTCGCTTACGATATCCGCCTACACGCTGGTCGACGGCCTCGGTGCGCGGACGTCTGGCTCACCGATCCAGTATGCGGTGTGGCTGTTCATCCTGAGCGGGGCATGCATGGCGGCCTTCGGGTGCATCACCGTAGGCCCAAGGCTCGCTCGCGACCTCGCCCGCAACTGGAGGGTGGCAATCGGCGGTGCCGTTCTGTCGACCGCCGCCTACGCCATCGCGATCTGGGCAATGACGGTCGCACCCATCGCGCTCGTGGCCGCCCTCCGGGAAACGAGCGTGCTGTTCGCGGCCGTCCTGGGCATGGTGCTGTTGCACGAGCCCATCGTCCCGGCACGCATTGCCGCCGCCTGCTTGGTCGTCGCTGGAATGATGATGGTGCGCCTGGGCTAACGTGCACCCGGCTCGCGATGGCACGACACGAGCCGGACGCTGACCAACCGTCAGTCGTAGCGCGCATCGACGCAGCGATCACCGTTCCAGTAGCGGTATGTGCCGCACCCGCCGCGCCGTATCACACGTGGGCCCGGCGCCTCGTAGTAGTAGGCACGCGGATAATCGTACCCGTAGTAGTAATCGACGTAACCCGCGGGTAGCCCATAGTAGAATTCCACAACCTGGGCAGAAGCTGAGCCGGCCCAGCCAAGCGTGGTCATGGCGGCCGCACCGGCAATTAGAGGTGTGAGTCGCATAGTGTTTCTCTCCTTTGCTGGCGGGCTAACCAGGAGATCGGCCGAAGGTTCCTGGCGATCGCATCGCCGTCAGCCCCGAACGCGGCCCACCATGCCGAAGTCTTGGGTCGAGTCGTCGCCTCCTTGCCGGCCAGCGTACGGTTCTGCAGCGGGTGGCGCGCGCCGGCGTTGTGCTGCTACGATTGCGCCGGTTCCCGCTCACGAGGAAATGCCCGCATGATCGCCGTCATCTTCGAGGTGTGGCCGGCGGATGGCCGGCGCGAGAGCTATCTCGACCATGCGGCACGGCTGCGGCCGGAGCT
>DATFCC010000293.1:0-23848 GCA_035253505.1 Hyphomicrobiaceae bacterium | reverse complement strand
CATCAATTTCGTCGTCGATCTCATCTACGTGCGGATCGACCCGCGCATCCGCATCTTCGGCCGGAGCGCATGAGGCCATGCAGGACGTGCCCGACAAGGTCGTTCCTCCCTCCCTCGCGGCTCCCGTCGAAACCCGCGCGGCCGACCGCGCCGCCGGGAAGGAGAAGGACCGCCTCGCTGCGTTCCTGGACAGCGACCTGCTGCACAGCTTCCTGCGCTCGAAGCTGGTCGTCCTCGCCGCGTTCTTGAGCGTGGCCATGGTGGCCGCGGCGGTGCTGGCGCCGGTGATCGCGCCCCACGACCCCTACGATCTCAGGTCGCTGAGCCTGCTCGACGCGAACACGCCGCCTGCCTGGGAAAAAGGCGGAGACCCGAAATTCCTGCTCGGAACGGACGACCAGGGTCGCGACATCCTCTCCACCATGCTCTACGGCACGCGTTCCTCGCTCGAGATCGGCGTCTGCTCCGTGCTGCTGGCCAGCGTGCTGGGGCTCTCGCTCGGGCTGTGGGCGGGATACGCGGGAGGACGCGTGGACAGCGTGATCATGCGTATCGCCGACGTGCAGCTCACCTTTCCCGCCATCCTCACAGCCCTGCTCATCGACGGCGTGGCCCTGGCCATTTTCAAGAACCACACGCTGCAGGGCAAGTTCTGGATCCTGGTGCTCGCCATCGGCCTGTCCTACTGGGTGCAATACGCACGCACGGTGCGCGGCGTGACGCTGGTGGAGCGCAACAAGGAGTACGTGGAGGCGGCACGCCTGATCGGCATTGGGCCCGTCAAGATCATGTTCCAGCACATTCTGCCCAACGTGCTGAGCCCGGTGCTGGTGATCGCCACCATCAACCTGGCGCTGGCCATCATCACCGAGGCGACGCTGTCGTTCCTGGGTGTGGGCTTGCCGCCGACCGAGCCGTCGCTCGGCACCATGATCCAGATCGGCAACAAGTATCTGTTCTCGGGGTCCTGGTGGATGGTGGCGTTCCCGGGTCTGGCGCTTGCCACGTTGGCGCTGGCCGTGAACCTGCTCGGAGACTGGCTGCGCGACGCCCTCAACCCCAAGCTGAGGTAGCGTCATCGGTACGGGTCCAGGGGCAAAGGGAGGTTGATATGGCTTCGAAATCGCTTCTCAAGGCGGCAGCGGCCCTTCTCATCCTGGTGGCGACCGCCGGCGCCGCCGATGCGCGCTCGATCAAGTGGGCGCGCTCGGGCGATGCGCTGACCCTGGATCCGCATGCGCAGAACGAGGGCCCCACCCACAACATGCTGCAGCAGATCTACGAGCCGCTCATCACGCGCGACGTGCAGGGCAACCTGGTGCCGACGCTGGCGACCTCGTGGAAGGTGACGGAAGATCCGACCGTCTGGGAATTCAAGCTGCGCCAGGGCGTCAAGTTCCATGACGGCAGCGCCTTCACGGCCGACGACGTGGTCTTCTCCTTGGAACGAGCCCTGCAGCAGACGTCGGACGTCAAGGGGCTGATCACCTTCATCGACAAGGTGACCAAGACCGACGACCACACGGTCCTCATCAAGACCAAAGGCGCCAATCCGCTGGTGCCGAGCTACCTCACCAACATCTACATCATGGACAAGGAGTGGTCGGTCGCCAACAGCACGGTCACGGTGCAGGACTACAAGGAGAAGAAGGACAATTTCGCCGTCCGCAACGCCAACGGCACCGGGCCGTATACGGTCGCCTCGCGCGAGCAGGACGTCAAAACGGTGCTCAAGCGCAACGAGTCCTACTGGGGCAAGGGCGAGCAGCCGATGGGCATCAGCGAGGCGGTCTACCTGACCATCAAGTCGGACGCCACGCGGGTGGCGGCGCTGATCTCTGGCGACGTGGACCTGGTGCAGGACGTGCCGGTGCAGGACATCGACCGGCTGGAGAAGTCCGGCACGCTGAGGGTCAACTACGGGCCCGAGAACCGGACCATTTTCCTCGGCATGGACGTGTCCTCGCCCGAGCTGGCGACGGCGAGCGTCAAGGGCAAGAACCCTTTCGCCGACAAGCGCGTGCGCCAGGCCATGAACATGTCCATCGACCGCGAGGCCATCAAGCGCGTGGTGATGCGCGGACAGTCGGTGCCGGCAGGCATCATCGCGCCGCCGTTTGTCAACGGCTACAGCAAGGACCTCGACCAGCTTCCCAAGGTCGACCTCGACAAGGCCAAGGCGCTGCTGAAGGAGGCGGGCTACGCCGACGGCTTCCAGGTCACGCTGCACTGCCCGAACGATCGCTACATCAACGACGAGGGCACCTGCCAGGCGGTGACCGGCATGCTGGCAAAGATCGGCATCAGGGTGAACCTGATGGCGCAGCCCAAGGGGCCGCACTTCACGCTGCTGCAGAAGAATCCGCCTGAGAGCGATTTCTATCTGCTGGGCTGGGGCGTGCCGACCTTCGACTCGCACTACATCTTCACCTTCCTGTATCACAGCCGCACCGGCAAGGACGGCGGCTGGAACGCCACGCGATACGCCAATCCCGAGATGGACAAGGCCATCGCCGGTCTGACCAGCGAGATCGACATCGAGAAGCGCAACAAGGCCATCGCCGGCATCTGGAATACGCTGAGCAGCGAGACGATCTATATCGCGCTGCATCACCAGATGGTCGCGCACGCCATGAAGAAGGACCTTGACGTGCCGGTGCGGCCCGACAACTACATCTACATGAAGACGATCGCGGCGAAGTAGGTCCTGTGAGCGAGCCCGTCCTCTCCGTCCGCGATCTGAAAGTGGCGTTCCCGACGCGGCGGCGGACGCTGACAGCCGTCGACGGCGTCTCATTCGACATCGCGGCCGGCGAAGTGCTGGGCGTGGTCGGAGAGTCGGGCGCGGGCAAGTCCCTCACGGGGGCCGCTGTCATCGGCCTTCTCGAGCCGCCCGGTCGCATCGTCGGCGGCGAAGTGCACCTCAAGGGCCAGCGCATCGACCACCTGTCCACGGAGGAGATGCGAAAGGTGCGCGGCAAGCGCATCGGCATGGTATTCCAGGACCCGCTCACCAGCCTCAATCCTCTGTATCGTGTGGGCGAGCAGATCGTGGAGACGATCCGCACCCACACGCGGCTGGGCGAGGCCGAGGCGCGGGAGCGCGCGATATCGCTGCTGCAGGAGGTCGGCATCCAGGGTGCGCGGGCGCGTATCGACAGCTACCCGCACGAGTTCTCCGGCGGCATGCGCCAGCGTGTGGTGCTGGCGCTGGCCCTGTGCGCCGAGCCCGACTTGCTGATCGCCGATGAGCCGACGACCGCGCTCGACGTGTCCATCCAGGCGCAGATCATCTCTCTCCTCAAGCGGTTGTGCCGTGAGCGCGGCACCGCCGTGATGCTGATCACGCACGATATGGGCGTCATCGCCGAGACAGCCGACCGTGTGGCGGTGATGTACGCGGGCCGCATCGCCGAGATCGGGCCGGTGCGCGACGTGGTGCAGCATCCCCACCACCCTTATACCAAGGGACTGATGGGTGCGATCCCGACGCTGGGACCGAAAGCGGAAAGGCTGGTGCAGATACCCGGCAGCATGCCCCGCCTGGACTCCATCCCGCCCGGCTGCGCGTTCAATCCGCGCTGCGCGTTCGCCTTCGACCGTTGCCGCGTGGAGCGGCCGGAGGCGATGCCCGCCGGGCAGTCAAAGGCCGCGTGCTGGCTCCTCGTCGAAAGTGCCGCCCGCAGTCCCGCCGGTGCGCCGGCATGAGCGTTGCGGCACTCGTCGAGGCGAAGAGCCTCACCCGCGTGTTCGACGTCTCCAAGCCGTGGCTCAGCCGGGTCATCGAGCGCGAGAACAAGGCCTACCTGAAGGCGGTAACCAACGTCTCGTTCTCCGTCGGCCGGCGGGAGACGGTGGCCCTGGTCGGTGAGTCGGGCTCGGGCAAGTCGACGGTGGCGCGCATGACGGTGGGCCTGCTCAGGCCCACTGACGGAACCGTGAGCATCGACGGCATCGACATGTGGGCCACCGCGCGCACGGCCGAGCGCCAGAAGCTCCGGCGGCGCCTGCAGATGATCTTTCAGGACCCCTTCGCCAGCCTCAATCCGCGCTGGCGCGTGCAGCGCATCGTCGCCGACCCCATCAAGGCCTTCGGCCTCGCCAAGGACGGCGCAGAGATCGAGCACCGGGTGGGCGAGCTGCTCAGGCTGGTGGGGCTGGACCCGAAGGACGGCGCCAAGTATCCGCACGAGTTCTCCGGGGGCCAGCGCCAGCGCATCTGCATCGCTCGCGCGCTGTCGTCGAACCCGGAATTCCTCGTCTGCGACGAGCCCACGAGTGCGCTCGACGTCTCGGTGCAGGCGCAAATCCTGAACCTGATGCGCGACCTGCAGGACCGCTTCGGGCTGTCCTACCTGTTCATCAGCCACAACCTGGCCGTGGTGCGGCACATGGCGACGCGTATCGGCGTCATGTATCTCGGACGCATCGTCGAGATGTCGCCGGCGGCGGAGCTGTTCTCCGCCCCGCGTCATCCCTACACGCGGCTGCTGCTCGATGCCCTGCCGGACCTGGCCATGAGCGGTCGCGCGCGCCGCCCCATCGAGGGCGAGATCCCCAACCCGATCGCGCCGCCGGCAGGATGTGCCTTCCACCCGCGGTGTCCTTGGGCGTTCGACCCCTGCCGCATCGACACGCCGGAGCTGGCGGGGGCGGGAGCGCGCCTGGCCGCCTGCCATGCCGTGGCGGCCGGGCGCATCTGAGGAAGACGGCTTGCATCCCGATGGCGGGCAACGAAAGATTGCAAGCGCATCGGCTGCACGGGGTGAGTGGTGAGGCCCCGCCGATCCCCTACGACGCGGACCGGCGTTTCCACGCGTCGCGAGCGGCAATCAGCACTGACCGTCTGCAAAGGAGCAAGAAATGATCAAGCGATTCCCTGGCACCATCCCCACCCGCAGCCGCGCTGTTGCGCATGACGGCCTCGTTTACGCAGTTCATACGGCGCCGACCAAGTCGCCCTCGCTCTACGAGCAGACGCGCGGTGCGCTCGCCGCCATCGACGCGACGCTGGCCGAGGCGGGCTCCGACAAGTCGCGCATCCTGCGCGCCACCGTCTACATCACCGACATGAGCCGCAAGCCTGAAATGAACAAGGCTTGGGACGAGTGGGTGGACAAGGCCAACCCCCCGCAGCGCGCCTGCATCGGCGTCGCACTGGAGGACAAGGACCTGGTGGAGATCCTGGTGATCGCAGCGCAGAGCTGAAGCCAGCTTCGCTGCCTCTTCGGCGGAACGCAGGTGTGGCCCTCTCGTTGACCCGGAATAGTTGCCGATCAGCAAGAGGAGGTGGCCCGTGAAGTCGATCATTCGCGTCGGCGACAGAACGAAGCGCCAGAAGAAGACCGATATCGGCCATTCGCCGCTGACGCGCTTCAGGAGCAAGCGCAAGAAGAGGCATGCCAAGCTCTATCGCGGCCAGGGCAAGCCGCTGTCGTAACGCCCGGCCATGAAAGCGACGCGGCCGGGCTCAGGCTGGTTCAGGCTGGCCTGCACAGGCCACGTGCGGCTTGAGCACGCGCTCGGAGCATGCGGGATACTTCGCCAGCATGTGGGCGGGCCGGGCCGGACGGCGCACCAACTCGCCGCCGCAGTTCGGGCACCGCCCTTCCGGCAGCCGGGTGGCTGCGCAGTCGACGCAGAACGTGCATTCGAAGGTGCAGATCATGGCGTCGGCGGCGTCAGGGGGGAGGTCCTTGTCGCAGCACTCGCAGTTGGGCCTCAGCTTCAGCATCGCGGGGTCCTTTGCGTCCGTCGTCTCGAGCCGGCAGCGTAGCATGCCCGCGTGCGGCGTATAGAGATGGCGGCGCCATCGCGCTATGCTGCGACAGCGATTGCAGGGAGGAAGCGATGGAATTCGCCCAGCTCATCAAGAAATTCGCTGCCGCCGCAGCCTCGGGCAACGGCGATGCCCTCGCCGACCTGTTCACTCCCAACGGGACCTATGATGACTACTTTTTCGGGCCATGCACCGGTCGCGAGGCCATCAAGGAGATGCTGACGCACTTCGCCGAGGGCGGCGCCAACTTCCGCTGGGACTTTTTCGACCCCGTCGCCAGCGGCGACATCGGTTATGCCAGCTACCGGTTCAGCTTCGATTCCAAACGACCGGAGGCCAAGGGCGCGCGCGTCGCCTTCGACGGCATCGGCAGGTTCGACCTCGAGAACGGAAAGATCCGCCGCTACTCGGAGGTGTTCGATCGCGGCATGGCCCTGGCCCAGCAGGAGTTCGAGCCGGAACGGCTGCGCAAGATCGCGCTCAGGTATGCGGGTGCGCTCAAGGCGCGTCCGGAATGGTCGGGCCACGTGAAAGCGTAGGTCGGCTCGCTCACGTTTGCCGCACGCCCCATGCGGGGAGGGGAATGCCGCCGGCATCCGTGGCCGGGTGCCGGCATTGATTCGACCGAGCGCCAGCGCGCCGCCGACATTCGGCGCACGCAGATGCCACCGCTGTTGGGTCATCGCTCCGCTCGACCCGCCTACGGTCTCGCCCGACCCTTGCATTTCGCCGCGCCGCGGTTGGGGATAACGGGGAAAGGCGCGTGGATAGCTCAGGTGGACAGGCGAATCTCTCTACGACTGCAGGCCTGTTGCGGAGAGATTGCCCATGTCGCATCGGCTTGGCCCTGGACTGAACGCTGCCCCGTGGGCGAGTGCTTTGGCGGGCCTGGTTGTGGCCCTCCACCTCGGCGCGTGTGCGGGGCCGGCGGTCGCTCCTCTTGCGGCTGCGGACGCGGTGCTTCCCGCCAAGGTCGCAGCCACCCCGTCGCCCGCCGCAGACGCAGCCGCATCCACTCAGGCCGGTCCTGAGGAAGCCGCCGCAACGGTGGCGCGGGCACGCGCCTTGCGTTCTACGGACAGGGCGCAAGCGTTGGCGCTTCTCGACAAGGCCGCGGCAGTCATGCCGGCCGACCGGCGCCTGCAGCTTGAGGGAGGATTGCTGGCATTCGAGCTCGGGGATCTCGCCAAGGCCGAGAAGCTTCTGCGCCAGGCGCACGATCCGAAAGCTCCGGATTGGCGGCAGCATTCCGCGCTGGGTGCCGTTCTGGCAAGCCGCGGCAGACAGCGGGAGGCGCAGGCCGAGTTCGCCAAGGCGCTGGCGCTGGCCCCGGACCAGCCCGGCGTGCTCAACAACCTTGCGCTCTCCCACGCACTCGACGGCAAGACGCAACAGGCCGAGCAGCTCCTGCGCAAGGCCCAGCACCTGGCCGGCAAGCCACCGCAAGTGCAGGAAAATCTGGCACTGGTCGTCGGCTTGAGCGGGCGCTATGCGGAGGCCCGCACGCTGAGCGCGAGTGCGATGCCGGCAGCGGCGGCCGAGGCCAACGCCGCCTATCTGCGCGACATGGCGCGTGCCAAGGTGTCCGAAGGGCAAGGAGAGGGTTCAGACGCTTCGCGCAAGGCCGCGAGCCTGCCCCAGCCCGTCTACCAGCTGGGCGGGGACGTCCCTTCCAGGTAGCCGCCTCACCGCCACGTTCTCCTTCCCCGCGCGCTTGACGCGGCGCCGGCGCGGCCCTGTCATTGGACTGTCGACGAACGACGAGGCATCCGATGAGCAACCGCATGGTCAAGCTCGCCCGCCGGCCGCGAGGCATGGTGACGCGCGAAGATTTCACGATCGAGGACGGGCCGGTTCCCGAGCCCGGACCCGGCGAGTTCCGCGTCAGGGTCGAGTTCATCTCGCTCGATCCGGCCATGCGGGGGTGGATGAACGAGAGCCGGTCCTATGTTCCGCCGGTGGCGCTCGGCGACGTCATGCGCGCCGGAGCGGCCGGCATCGTCGAGAGCTCGAACAATCCCGACTTCAAGCCCGGTGACGCGGTGAACGGCCTGTTCGGCGTGCA
Source organism: Hyphomicrobiaceae bacterium (assembly GCA_035253505.1). Taxonomy (GTDB): domain Bacteria; phylum Pseudomonadota; class Alphaproteobacteria; order Rhizobiales; family Hyphomicrobiaceae; genus AWTP1-13. Next base: position 16,004 of record DATFCC010000293.1, on the reverse strand, counting down.
GCGCTACGCGCTCTCCAAGGGCGATCGCGCTGTCAAGCTCGACACGCGCGTGGCCCCCCTGCAGCGGTGGATCGGCGGGCTCGGCATGCCGGGCTGGACGGCCTACTTCGGCCTGCTGGAAGTCGGGCAGCCGAAGGCAGGCGAAACAGTGGTGGTGTCGGCGGCCGCGGGAGCCGTCGGCTCCGTCGTCGGCCAGATCGCGAAGATCAAGGGTTGCAGGGCGGTCGGCATCGCTGGTGGCGCGGACAAGTGCCGCTACGTGACGGAGGAACTGGGGTTCGATGCCTGCGTCGACTACAAGGCCGGCAGCCTCTCACGGCAACTGCGCGAAGCCTGCCCCAAGGGTATCGATGTCAACTTCGAGAACGTGGGCGGCGAGGTGCTGGACACCGTGCTGGCACAGATGAACGTGTTCGGGCGCGTCGCTCTGTGCGGTCTCATCTCCGGCTACAACGCCACCGAGGCGCCGCCTGGGCCGAAGAACATCCGCGCCGTGCTCACCCAGCGGTTGCGCATGCAGGGTCTCATCGTATTCGACTGGTCGAGCCGCAACCGCGAGGCGATGGCGCAACTCGGGCAATGGTACAGGGAAGGAAAGCTCAAGCTGCGCGAGGATGTGCGCGAGGGCGGCATCGATGCGTTCCCCGACGTGCTCAACCTGCTCTACACGGGCGGCAACCTGGGCAAGCTGGTGCTCAAGGTCTAGCGGTCGATGGGCGCGGCGGCGACGCTGGGTGCTCGATGGGCGCTGCAGGCGCCCCGCCTCTAGAATTGCGCGCGCAGCAGGGCCGACAGGGCCTGCGGCAAGGGGATCACACTCAGGATCAGGCCCGTGTCGATGGATACGGAGCATGCCCCGAGGATCGATACGATGGTACCGATGACGACTACGGTCCCGAACAGCTCGTGGTGTGGGTTCAGGAGCAGGGCGAAGATGAATCGGAACACCAGGGATAGCTGCAGCAGCGGCACCACGAGCATGATCGGGGCGACGGCGAGCGCGGAGTAGAGGAAGCCCTGGGCGGCCGCGACGAAGATGCCAGAGTAGACAAACCAGCGAGCGTTCTCGCTGCTGACATTCATGACGTTACGGCGCAGTGAGGGAATGAGCAGCCCGAGCGTGATGGCCACGGTCGCCCCCGCATAGGCGATCGAGCCGCCGATGAGCCCGCCCAGCGGGCCGACGTCGCGCAGCGCTTGCCGCACGATGATGGGGGACGTGCCGTACATCACGGCGGCAATCGAGGCGAAGAAGAAGCCGGTGGCAATGTGCGGCCTGAACGTCGCGGGCCCGCTTGCCTTGCTGTCTGTGCTGCGTTGCGAGGCGCGCTGCGTGACGAGCGAGCCGGCGACCATCAGGATGCCGCCGACCGCCTGCAGCATCGTGCACGGTTCACGCAGGACGGCCACCGCCAGCACCAGCGTGACCACCGCGTTGAGCTGGATGACCGGGGCCGTCAGGTTGACCCCTGCTGCCTGGCTCGACCGGAAATTGCAGTATCGCCCGATCACGAAGTGAATGACGCCCGCGGCCGACAGCGCGGCCAGGGCGGCGAGGGAGATTCGCTGCAGCCCCTCGAAAGCGCCGGTCAGGAACGCGATGGCGAGAAAGCACAGAAGCCCCACCGGAATGCTGATGACCATGCCTTGCACCGGGGTGCCGGTGATGACACCGCGGCGGCCCGTGGCATTGGTGAGAGCAAATGTCGCCGCCGACAGAATTGCCAGCACGGCGCCCAGGACATGCACTGATCGGCTCCCGTCGGGTTCCGCGCCGACCCGCGCGCCGCGTCTTGCCTTGGGTTCGGTCGGCCGCAAAAGGTAACCGACGCCGGCGCCTGGCGGTCAAGACTTCGTTGCCTTGCTGATCCGCGCCCGGAGGAGGTCTCGTGACGGATCCGATGGGTTGAAGGCCGGCGACCGTCGCTTTACCCCAGGAACGGCAGCCGCATGATGAGCGTAAAGCCATTGAGCATGAGCAGCACGCCCAGCGCGCCGAGGCCGCCGCTCAGGCCGAGCAGCCACAGATTGCCGATGATCAGGTGCACGGAGGCGAGCACGATGGCGATCTGCAGCATCGCCTGGCTCCAGTCGAAATAGGGATCCCTGCGCAGGGCTATGTCTCGATCCGACTCCAGAGCCTTGGCACGCGCGAACAGCTCTTGGACACCTTCGCCTTTCGCCGGATCGGAGGTGAGGCGCTGCGCTTCGGCGCGGTATTCCTTGATCTTGTCCTCGAACCTCTTCTTTGCCTCCTCCGGCATGCCCGGCTGGGCGGCCAGCAGGAGCTCGAGCTCACTGACCGCCAGGTTGGTGCTGTTGCGGCGGATGTTCTTGGCCTGATAGAAGGCCCAGGTGTCGGATGCAGCGATGTTGGCGTGCGTGGCATCCTTGGTGGCGTTGGCGCCGCCGACGTTGCAGATCGCCAGCAGCACCGCCAGCACCCCGATGAAGACGCCGATCCACTTGTTGCGTTGCTCCTTGTCCTCGGATAGCCGCTCGATCACTTCGTCCAGCGCCATGGTGCACCTCCCGTGCCTGCTGCCCCGCATTTGACGGCACCCGTGCAATAGCGCAAAAGCACCTGGAAAGTCTGCAACTTGTTGCTGTCGATCGAGTTGAAAGCTAAGGCCCATCGTCCAGTTGAGGGCGCAACGCAGGGAGGGTGACATCCAGAAGCGCCGACCCGTCATGCTGGTGATCCTCGACGGCTGGGGATGCCGCGAGGACCAGGCCGACAATGCCGTGCGTCTTGCCCGCACGCCGACGTTCGACAGGTTGCGGTCGAGCTGCCCCTACGCCCAGCTGCGCACGTCAGGACGCGATGTCGGATTGCCCGACGGGCAGATGGGCAACTCTGAGGTGGGACATCTCAACATCGGCGCCGGCCGGGTGGTCATGCAGGACCTCCCGCGCATCAGCGAGGCGGTGGAGGCGGGGGAGATCGCCGAGGCGCCGGCCCTGCTCGATCTTGTCGAACGCCTTCGCCAGTCGCACGGCAGATGCCATCTCATCGGCCTGGTATCGCCGGGCGGCGTGCATTCGCACCAGGATCATGCAGGGGCTCTCGCCAGAGTAATCGATGATGCCGGCGTACCGGTCGTCGTGCACGCGCTGACCGACGGGCGCGACACGCCGCCCGAGGGTGCCGCCGGCTATGTGCAGCGACTGGCATCGATGCTGCCGACGCGCGCCGTCATCGGAACCGTGTGCGGCCGCTACTTCGCCATGGACCGGGACAACCGCTGGGAGCGTGTGAGCAAGGCCTACGACGCGATCGTCGGTGGACAAGGTCCCCGTTTCCCGGACGCCCAGGCAGCCATTGCCGACGCCTATGCGCGGAAGGTTACCGACGAGTTCATCGTTCCCGCCGTCATCGGCGACTATGCCGGCGCCAAGGATGGCGATGGCGTCCTGTGCTTCAATTTTCGCGCCGATCGCGTGCGGGAGATTTTGGCAGCGATGCTCGATCCCTCCTTCGCGGGCTTCCCGCGCTCCCGTGTCGTACGGTTCGCTGCCGCGACGGGCATGACCCAGTACAGTGAGGCGCTCGACAAGCTGCTTGGGACGATCTTCCCGCCTTTGACGTTGCCCAACGTGCTGGGTGAGGTCGTCGCCAAGGCCGGGCGCACGCAATTGCGCATGGCAGAGACGGAGAAGTACCCGCACGTGACCTACTTCCTGAACGGCGGGGAGGAGCACCAGTATCAGGGCGAGGATCGAATCCTGGTGCCGTCGCCGAAGGTCGCCACCTACGACCTGAAGCCCGAAATGTCTGCACCCGAGCTCACCGACAAGGCCGTCGAGTCCATCAACTCGGGGAAGTACGATCTCGTCGTCCTCAACTACGCCAACCCCGACATGGTCGGCCACACCGGCAAGCTCGATGCCGCCATCAAGGCAGTAGAGACGGCGGATGCTGGCCTCGGCCGGATCGTTGAGGCCATCCGGCGGGCGGGCGGCGCCCTGCTCGTGACGGCCGACCACGGCAACTGCGAGCTGATGCGCGATCCCGAGACCGGGGGTCCGCATACGGCCCACACCACCAACCCGGTGCCCGTTCTGCTCGTGGACGGCGGCGCGGCCGCGCTTCGCGACGGCCGGCTCGCCGACATCGCGCCCACTCTGCTGGAGCTGATGGACCTGCCGAAACCCGCCGATATGACTGGCACGTCGCTGATCAAACGTTGAGGCGGAGGAGAAAGAGAGGGCCCGCCCCTTCCCGCGGCAATCCGTCGACCTACTTCGGGTCGGACAGCCCCAGCACGTCCATCATGGAGAAGAGGCCGGGACCCTTGCCGCGGCCCCACAAGGCGGCCTTCACCGCGCCGCGGGCAAAAATGCCGCGGTCCGTCGCGCGATGGGTAAGCTCCACCGTCTCGCCATCGGTGGCGAAGATCACCGTGTGCTCACCGACATTGCTGCCGCCCCTGAGCGTGGCAAAGCCGATGTCGCCGCGGCGGCGGGCGCCGGTGTGGCCGTCGCGAACGCGCACGCTGGCGCTTTCCAGCTTCACGCCGCGGCCCTCTGCGGCCGCCCTGCCCAGCATGAGTGCCGTTCCGGAGGGGGCGTCGACTTTGTGGCGGTGGTGCATCTCGAGCACCTCGATGTCGTAGTCGGGATCGAGGGCGGCGGCCACCTTGCGCGTCAGCGCGGTGAGCAGGTTGACGCCGAGGCTCATGTTGCCGGCGGTGACGATGGTGGCATGGCGTGCGGCGGCGGCCACCTTCGCCTCGTCCTCAGCCTTGAGGCCGGTCGTACCGTACACGAAGACGATACGGGCGTTGGCGGCGAGGCCTGCGAACTCCACTGTCGCCTTCGGCGCGGTGAAATCGAGCACCGCGTCGACCTTGGCAAACAGCTCCAGCGGGTCGTCGGTAATCGCCACACCCAGCTTGCCCAATCCCGCAAGCAGGCCGATGTCCTGGCCCAGGGCGATGGAGCCAGGCTGCTCCACGGCTCCGGCGACCACGCAATCCTCACGGCCATGAATGGCGCGCACCAGCTCGCGTCCCATGCGGCCGGCCGCGCCGGTTACCGCAATCTTCATCTTGCTCATGGCATGGTCCTCCAGCGCCGGTAGACGGTACAGCAATGCATCCAGGGGCGGAAGCGCGGGCGCGCCGGCCGTGAGCGCCTGAGGACGCGTGCGAATCCACCCCTGTGGTATAGTCGCGCCCCATGTCTTCGCGGCCGTCCTGTCAAAACCCACCTTTCGTCCCGGAGGAGATGGTGCCGGGACGAAATGCGCTCCTCGGCGCTGTTGCGCTCTGCCTTGCAGTTGCCGGCTGCTGGACTGTGGCAGCCGCCAATCCGGTCAAGAGCCTCTACACGACGATCGATCTGAAGGCCTGCAAGAAGATCAGCCGGCACCGCGATGGAGAAGCGTGGTTGTGCCAGGGTGCCGTCGGCCTGCCGGTCTACGTTGCCGAGGGTGATCTGCGCCAGTTCGTGAGCGTGGGCACCCAGGCACAAACGCGGCGTGCGGCGACCCAGACGCTCGGCGCGTTCAACACGATTTTCGAGCGCGGCAGCCGGCGGGCGACCATCGAGTGGCGCTTCGACCGTCGCGGCGAACGCCAGATTCCCTACGCCACCATTGTGCGCTTTCACACTTCACGGGACGGACGGCGCGGCGATGTCCTGGTGGTGTCCAAGGTCAGCCCGAGCGAGACCTGCCACGTGGCCTACATTGATGCACTGGCCAACAGCGATGCCATCACTCTGGCTCGCTTTGTCGCCGACCAGCGGGCGAAGAGCTTCGACTGCCGCAAGGACCCTTACACCGAGGGGGCCACCGGCAAGAGCCCCATGTAGGTGGGCGCGTGCCGCACGCTCAACGATGCGATGCCAGCAGGTGCCCACGCACGGGCACGCGTGCCTCCAGCACCTGACCTGTATCGGACTCCGTGAAGACGAGGCGGCTGGGGTCGACCGGGTCGTAGGCCACGTTGGTGACGGTGTGGCCGGCGCAACTCGGAATGCGGAACTTCGGCACTCCCAGCCGGTCGAGCAGCCAGACGCAGCCGTGGCCGGGATTGGCGAAGGCCACACCGCCCGCCTCGTCCACTGCAAGCCCGTCCGGCCCGCTTGCACCTCCCGGCGTGTGCGCGAACACGTTGACCTTGCCGGTCACGCCGTCGCGCGTCAGCGGCATGCGCCAGAGCTGGCAGGCGCGCGTCAAGGCCACGTACAGCCACTGCTCCGCCGGATCGAGCGCGATGCCGTTGGGGCTGGGGCAGGTGTCAATCAACCTCTCGAGCCGGCCGTCGCCGGTCAGCCGGTAGACACGGCCAGAGGGGTCCTGCATGCCTGTCTGGCCCTGGTCGGTAAAGTAGACGTCGCCGTTGCGGGCGATGACCAGGTCGTTGAGGCCCTTGAAGCTCTCGCTGCGAATGTGGGTGTAGAGGGGGAAAATGGTGCCGGTCTCCGGGTCCAGACGGACGAGGCCCAGCTTGTAGTCCGTGATGAGAATGCGCCCGTCCGCGGCAATGTTGAGCCCGTTGGGCCAGCCGTCGTACTCGGCGACCTTGATCCAGGTCCCGGCACGGTCGATGCGGAATACGCGCCCGTTGGGAATGTCGGTGACGTACAGGTTGCCGGCGCGGTCGAAGGAGGGGCCCTCGAGGAACGAGTCGACCTCTGCGCCGCCCTTGTTGTAGTCGGCCCAGAGGGTGCGTCGCGGCTTGCGGAAGGCGTCAGGCAGGCGGGTGAAGACTTTGCTGGGCAAGGTCTCGGGTGGAGGAAACCAGCTCATGCGAATTCCGCTGAAGCCCGCAGGTCAGATCATCGCCAGGCGAAGGCCACTTTCTCGAGGCGCTCGCCGCCGATCTTCGTGAAGGCGCTGGCAACCGGCCGTCCGCCGCGGCGCCAGTAGAAGTCGCAAGCGGCCGTGTTCTCCAGCAATGCCCACACGACCAGGCCGCTCAGCCTGCGCATGTCGAGCGCATGGCGGCATCCCTCGAACAGATGCTCGCCGAGGCCGAGGCCCTGGTAGACCGGATCGAGGTAGAGCTCGTAGATCTCGCCCTGGTAGGGCCCGCGCTGGCGGGAGCTGCCGATGGTGGCATAGCCGGCAACGGTGCCCGCCATCTCCAGCACCAGCGCGCTGTCGCCCGATTTCAGGGCGTCGCGCCACCACTCGGCCGAGCGCTGGCGCACCATGCTTTCCAGGTGCAGATGGGGAATGATGCCGCGATAGGCGAGCAGCCACGCGTCCTTGAATATCCGGGCCAGCGCAGCGGAGTCGGCCGGCTTGCCGCCCCGTACCCGCACCTTGGAAGGAGACCCCAACATGAGTGTCACTATAGCGGCTTCCGGCGGGGCGCGCTCGCGCGATTTTCGCTTGACGGCTGCGCGCTTTGCGCTCTCGCCGCCGGCATCCGCGGCGTCGCGCGCGGAGCCGGCCCGGCGGATCACGTGAGCGCGGAGAAGGCGCGCCGGTATCCGGTGGCGGATTCGTCGAAGAGAATGTCGGCGGGCCGCAGCGGGCGCGCCAGAGCCAGGCCCTCGAGCGCGCGGCAGCGCGACAGGGCGACATAGGCCTGACCGTGCGCGAACGTGCCGCGGCCGAGATCGATATAGACCTTGTCCAGCGTCAGCCCCTGGCTCTTGTGAATGGTCAGCGCCCAGGCGAGCCGGAGCGGGAATTGCCGGAAGGTGCCCGCTACGGTCTCGACGATCTTTTCGGCCGCCTTGTCGTAGGCGTAGCGGCGGCTCTCCCAGGACACCTGCTCGATCTCATGCTCCTCGCGCCCGTGCTCGATCCAGACGCGGTCCTCCTCCAGGCGCGAGACCCGGGCTATGGTGCCGTTGACCCAGCGCCGGTCGGGGTCGTTGCGCAGCAGCATGACCTTAGCGCCGGGTTTGAGCACCAGGGCGGCCTCGGTAGGCTGTGCCGCCGGGTTGAACTCGCCGGTGGTGGCGGCCTGGTAGGTGCGCGCGGCGCCAGGCAGCGCATTCAAATAGGCCATGTTGATGCGGCCGGCAGCAGCATTGGTCGGGGTGAGGATGACATAGGGCTCGCCGTCGGAAAGCGTCCGGATCGGATGCACGCGACCGTTGAGAAGGGCGAGGTCGTCCTCGTCCGCCTCCCCTTCGCGGATCTTGTTGAGAACCGCAAGCAGCGTCGCGTCGCGCTGCCGGAACACGTGCTCGAGCTCGATTAGGCAGGTGCCCGCACCTTCCCTGAGCGTCGGGAGGCTGAAGAAGAAGGGTCCGCCGTATTGCGACTCCAGGTGCTCGGCCACCTCGGCGTCATTGACCACCGGGGGTAGCTGGTGCAGATCGCCGAACAGCGCCAGCCGGGTGCCGCCGAAGGCCTCGCGGGGGCGGCCGCGATTGACGCGCAGCGACTGGTCGATGGCCCACATCAGGTCGGAGCGCACCATCGATACCTCGTCGATGACGAGGAACTTGAGTCGGCGCATGATGCGGCCGTTGCGGCTGCGGCGGATGTCGTCTGGGCGGATCAGGCGGGGCGGAAAGCCGAAGAACGAGTGGATGGTCTGGCCGCCGACGTTGACCGCCGCGAGGCCGGTGGGAGCGAGGACGACCATCTCGTCGCTGATGAGCTCGCGCAGGCACGTGAGCAGCGTCGATTTGCCGGTGCCGGCGCGGCCGGTCACGAACAGGTGGCCGTCGCCTTCCTTGAGGTAGTCGTAGGCGGCCTGGTACTCGTGCGTCGGCGAGATGCCGGCCGGCCACGGTCCGGCGGCAGTCGCGTGCGCAGGCATGGCGGCAGGTTCGGCCAATCTCGCGTTCCCGACAGCAATCGAATCGCGACGAATATAGGCAACTTGCGTGCCGCAGGAAGGCGCCGCCCACATGGCCGGAGAAAGGCAAACCTCAATGCATCCGTCCATGGTTCGCCATGGCTGGCCAGGGCGCCCAGGCACCGGCCCTGGGTCCCGGATATTTCGCTGCGCGAAATTCCGGGATGACAGTTGGCGGCTTGCTCATCTCCTAGTCATCCCGTCCGAGCGCGCAGCGCGCAGCTCTAGGATCTGGCAGGACAGACAGGGCGGCCAGCCGCAACCCAAACGCATCGAAGGCCAACCGTGAGGCAGCGCCGGCCCCGTGCCTCGACAGCCTAGCCGTGGCACATTCTCAACCGCGTGGGATGGGGTGCCGAATGTGCAAGTAATGCCGGTCCTATTGGGTTCGGCACGTCGATCGCCCATGCCGCCAAGATGCCTGCTAAGAGGGAAAACCTGCGCCGCGGGGCCACCGGGCCTACTTGCGTCGCTCCCACACGGAACGCCCTACCGCGGTTTTGCCAGGAAACAGAGTGCTGGGCTGAGGGACAGATTCGATGAAGAGCTTGCCGTCCTCTATGCGCCAGAGGCGCCGCTGGTCTGTCCCGTTCCAGGCCTCGTTCCAGGACACCTCGACAGTCGTGATGATCTCTTTGCCCTCGATTCGGTACTTTCCCGCGTAAGCGATCATCGACTTAAACAATTCCGACCGTTCCTGATCGGTCTTCGCGGGAGCGCGCGTGTCGGACGCCAAAATGGTGATAACTCGCCCATCGTTCGTCAGGATGAGTTCACCCTTTGGCTCCTTGCCGAGCTGGTCCTTTGGCGGATCACTGTCGAGGATCAGTTGGTAGGAAACAAGTTTCCAGCTGCCTACGAGCTGTGAATCCTGAGCGAAAGCGGGGCTAGCGATGAATAGGAGTATCAGCGCAAAATTGCGCATGCCGTCGTCCCCCAATGTATGAGACGGCGCAACGCTATCATCGAGGCGCCTAAGCCGCACGAGAATAATTCGCCTGCGTCGCTTTCGGCCCCACACCGGCCAACGACAGGCGCTGGATTCCCTGGCATCGGCACCTCCGTAAGGCTCGCTTGGCAGCTCAGAGACAAGTCCTCGGGCACGACGATGCGGATGTGCAGCCAAGCCGTGCCCACGCGCCCCGCAATAGCTCGGAGTCGAGCGGCAAGGATTATTGGCCCGGAGACACCGCCGCGGTTTCTGCCACGACAAGTGCAGTCTCCCTGTCGGCCTGCGAATAGCTCGTGTGCCCCGCCGATATCAACCGGAAAGGACGCGGTCGACCCATGCGAAAAGGCGATCGGCCGCGGATGATTTGCTGCTTGCCCCGCCCTCGGTGCGCGCGCGTGGGGTGGCAAGCGAGGCGTCGTCGCGACGAGCGCGCGGCGGCAGATACTTGTTCACGGGCTTGTAGCCCATCTCCGGCAGCAGGTCGAAGCCGCCGCGTTCGGCGACCAGCCGCGACACGGAGCTCGATGGATCGCCGAGGTCGCCGAAATGGCGGGCACCGGTCGGGCACGCACGCACGCAAGCCGGGATGCGGTCTTCCCGCGGCAGGTGGTCGTTGTAGATGCGGTCCACGCACAGCGTGCACTTCTTCATCACGCCATGGGCGTAGTCGTACTCGCGTGCACCGTACGGGCACGCCCAGGAACACAGCTTGCAGCCGATGCAGGTGTCGGGATCGACCAGAACGATGCCGTCCTCGGCGCGCTTGTAAGAAGCGCCGGTGGGACAGACGGTGACGCAGGCGGGCTCCTCGCAATGCAGGCAGGAGCGGGGGAAGTGCACGGTGCGGCCCGCCGCGCCCTCGCCCGCCTCGTAGCCGTGCACGCGATTGAGCCACGCGCCATGCGGGTCGGCGCCATAGGGGTCCTGGTCGGTGAGCGGTGCGGAATAGCCGCCGTTGTTCCATTCCTTGCACGACGTAGCGCAGGCCTGGCAGCCGACGCACGTGTCGAGATCGATGACGAGCCCGAGCTTCTTGGCGGTGGTGGTCGGAAGCGCTGTCATTTCTGCACTCCCGATGGGGTCAGACCCCTTGCCTCTGCGTTGCGATGATCTTGCCAACCCTTGCGCAAGGGGTCTGACCCCGCGCCGACGCCGTTCGGCGCCGCGAGCGGCTCGAACTGCGGCGAGGTTTCCTGCAGCTCGTAGGCGGCGATCTTCTCGATGCGCACCCTGAGGTCGTACCAGGCGGCCTGGCCCGTCACGGGATCGCTGTTCGCGTAGCGGTAGCCTCCGGCCTGCTCCGGCAGCAGCTCGGCGATCAGGTGATTGAGCAGGAACCCACGCTTGGCTTCAGGTGCGTCGGGCGCCAGGCCCCAGGCGCCCGCGCGCTTGCCGATGGCGTTCCAGGTCCACACCGTGTCGGGGTTGACGCCTTCCATCAGCTTCACCTGCGCCTTGACCCGGCCGATGCGGCTGCTGATCCACACCCAGCCGTCATCCTCGATGCCGAGCGCCCGGGCGCGGGCGCGGCTCATGTACAGGCGGTTGGCAGCGTGGATCTGCCGCAACCAGGCATTCTGCGAGCCCCAACTGTGGTACATAGCCATCGGCCGCTGCGTAATGGCGTGCATGGGAAAATCGGTGCCCGCGTCGGCCGCGTCCTCGAACGGCGGATACCAGAACGGCAGCGGATCGAAGTAGGCCTCGATGCGCGCTCGATGGTCCGGCGGCGGGCACACGCTGCCGTGCCCGCGCGCAGCCAGGCGCATCTTCTGCATGGTCTCACTGTAGAGCTGGAAAATCACCGGCGTGGGGGTGAGACGGAAGCCTTTGTCGAGGGCCCATTCAATGTAGTCGCGATTGGCATGGCGGTAGTAGCGCATGTGAGCGGGCAGGTGATGGATGTGGAAGCAGCCATCGGCGATGTACTGCTCGAGCTGGCGCGGGTTGACGTCGCCGCGGCCGAAGTCGCCGCCGTTCCTGCCGCGATAGCCGGCGAGCGGGCCGATGCCGGGACGGCGCTCGTGGTTGACGATGTAGTCGGGATAGCCGCCGGGGAACTTGGGCGTCCCGTCCTCCTTGGTCATGCCGGGCAGCTTCAGGCGCGCGCCGAGCTCGAGCAGCACGTCCTGGAACGGCCGCACATCGCGATCGGGTGCGACGACGGGCTGGCGGATGGCGTCGGCCGGGCCGTCGGGCTCGGAGATGGGGCGGTCGAGGAGCGAGATGCAATCCCAGCGCTCGAGGTAGGTGGTATCAGGCAGGATCAAGTCGGCGTAGGGCACCGTCTCGGAGAAATAGGCATCCGAATAGATGATGCGCGGGATCTTGTAGTCGCCAGTGTCCTCGTCCTTCTCCGTCAGGTGCGCCAGGGTGGCGGGCAGATTCATGGCCGAGTTCCAGCCCATGTTGGCCATGTACATGAACAGAACGTCGATGGGATAGGGATCGCCGCGCGCGGCGTTGGCGATCACCATGTGCATCAGGCCGTGGGCGGCGAAAGGCGCATCCCAACTGAACGCCTTGTCGATGCGCTGCGGCGTTCCCTGGGCATCGATCAGCAGGTCCTCAGGCCCAGTCGGAAAGCCCAGATGCGGTCCGGGCAGCGCCTTGTTGGGCTGCACGTCGCCCGGCTTGCCGCGCGGTTTCAGGAAGGGCGGCGTCTGCTTGGGATAGGGCGCCTTGTAGCGGAAGCCGCCGGGGCAATCGATCGACCCCAGCAGGATCTGCAGGATGTGCAGCATGCGCGTCGTGTGGAAGCCGTTGGCATGCGCGGAGAGCCCGCGCATGGCGTGCATCCCCACCGGGCGGCCGATCATCTTGTCATGGCGCCGGCCGAACCAGTCGGTCCAGGGGATGTCGAGGGTGATCTCCTCCTGGAAGGCGGCATGCGCGAGCTCGGCGGCGAGGCGCCGGATGGTGGTGGCGTCGACGCCGGTCTGCGGGGCGACCGTCTCGGGCGCGTACTCGGGTGCCAGGAAGCGCCGGGCGAGCAGCACGAATGCCGGCACCGCCTCGCGGCCGTCCGCCAGCCGGAAACTGCCGGACAGCGACGGCGTCAGGCCGGCGGCGAGTGCGCTCGTCAGCGCGCCGATGGTCTTGTCGTGAACCAGCGGGTTGCCCTTCTCGTCGCGCGCGAACAAGCCGTCGTCGCTGGCGCCCGGGGCCTGGAGCACCAGCCAGGCCGCGTTCGTGTAGCGCACGAGGTAGTCGACATCGATCTGCTGGGTCGACAGCAGCACCTGGATGATGGCGGCCACGAGGAGCCCATCGGTTCCGGGCCGGATGCCGATCCACTCGTCGGCGATGGCGCTGTAGCCGGTGCGCACCGGATTGACCGAGACGAACTTGACGCCCCGCTGCTTGAGCTTGCCCAGCGCCATCTTGATGGGGTTGGAGGCGTGGTCCTCGGCGACGCCGAACATCAGGAAGTAGCGGGTGTGATCCCAGTCGGTGTCGCCGAACTCCCAGAAGGAGCCGCCGAACGTATACATGCCTGCGGCCGCCATGTTGACGGAGCAGAAGCCGCCGTGGGCCGCGAAATTGGGCGTGCCGAACTGCATCGCCCACCAGCCGGTGAGCGACTGGCTCTGGTCGCGACCGGTGAAGAAGGCGAGCTTCCTCGGATCGGTGCGGCGCACCTCACCCAGCCACTGGGTGGCGAGGCCCAAGGCCTCGTCCCAGGAGATCTCCTTGAAGTCGCCGGAGCCGCGTTCGCCAACGCGCAGCAGCGGCGCCTGCAGGCGCGCCGGCGAATAGTGCTGCATGATGCCGGCCGAGCCCTTGCCGCACAGCACGCCCTTGTTCACCGGGTGGTCGCGATTGCCCTCGATATAGCGGACCTTGCCGTCCTTCAGGAACACGCGGATGCCGCAGCGGCAGGCACACATGTAGCAGGTGGTGGTCTTGATCTCGTCGGCTGGGGACACCGACAAGTGGGCGTCTATGTCGGGCTCGGCAGAGGCGGACAATGATCGACCTTGCGTTGCTTGGGCGCGCCAGGCGCCCTTCGGGCTATCCTCGGCGCCACGGCGGTGGGCGGATGGGGAATGCTAGTTCACGGCCAGGCCGTGCGCTAGCACAGTAGCGGCCGTCAGGACTGCACGTAAGCAATAGTTTGCTTCGCCAGAGTGGCCACGGGCAGTTCTCAACATCGCGGCGAGCTTGCCCGCCATGGGCCTTGCTGGTGGCAGCGACCCGTCCTCGACGGGAGCTCAGGATCGGACCGGCCTACGTGGCATGGCGTCCTCCCTCAGGTCCCCAGGTAGGCGCCGCCGTTGACGTGGATGACCTGTCCCGTGAGGTAGCCCTGGTCGGGGTGCGCCAGGAACAGCGCTGCCGACGCGATCTCGTCGACGTGCCCCTGCCGCGGCACGGGCGGCACGTTGCCTCTGATGGGCGAGGTGCCAGCGGATGCCGGTCGCACCGTCTCGATGGCGCCCGGCGAGATGACGTTGGCGGTGATGCCCCGGTCGCCGAACTCGACGGCGAGCGCGCGGGTCAGGCCCGTCAATCCGGATTTGCCGGTGAGATTGTGGGCCCGGCGCTTGGTGCCGGCGTGCCAGGAGATGCCACCGAGCGTGATGATGCGGCCCCAGCCCCTGCCGATCATGTCCGGGAGCACGGCTTGAGTGCAGTGGAACGTGCCGTCGAGCGAGATGTCGATCACGCGGCGCCAGGTGCTGTAGTCGAGGTCGAGGAAGTCGATCTGGCCGCGGCTCGAGGCGTTGCAGACAAGAATATCGATCGGCCCGAGGGAGGGCCTGGCCTCTGTCACCATGCGGCGCACGGCCTCGCGATCGGTGATATCCGCAACCGCGACGAGCGATTTGCGACCGAGCGCCTGGACCTCGCGCGCCACCCCTTCCGCGGCGGACCGGTCGCTGAGGGTGTTGACGAGGATGTCGGCGCCGGCGCCGGCCAGTTTCAGGGCGATCGCCCGGCCGATGTTGCGCGAGGCGCCCGTCACCAAAGCCGTCTTTCCGGCCAGCGCTCCTGCGTCCATGATCGAGATCCTGTCTCAGGGGATGTCCTGCGGCGTATCGTAGCCGCGGGACGCCAGCGGCGCCACGGCCGCGCCCGCAACACTGGCGAGCGACGGCTGCGGCACGTAGGATGCGACGCTATCTCCGGAGGAAGGACGTCATGCGCCGAATCTTGCTGGCGGCGGCCATTGTCAGCCTGACCGCCGCGCACGCCCTGACGCAGGAGCCGCGCGCGCTCATCGACGTGCACATCCACTATAGCCACGATGCCTGGTCGATGCTTCCTCCGCCCGACGCCATCAAGGTGCTGCGTCAGGCCGGGCTGAAGAAGGCGTTCGTATCGAGCTCCAGCGACGACGGCACCCAGCTTCTACTCAAGGCCGCACCCGACCTGATCGTGCCGGTGCTGCGCCCCTACCGCAGCCGCGGGGAAACCGGGACGTGGATGCGCGACCCGAGCGTCATCCAGCACGTCGAGGCGCGCCTGAAGGCCAATACGTACGCCGGCCTCGGGGAGTTCCACGCCTATGGCGCTGACGCCGACACGCCCGTCATGAAGCGGATGGTGGAGCTGGCCAAGCAGTATCGCATCTTCCTGCACGCCCATTCCGACGCCGATGCCGTGGAACGCATGTTCAAGCACAATCCGGAAGCGCTGGTGTTGTGGGCGCACGCGGGCTTCGAGCAGATCGAGAAGGTGCGGGCCATGGTCACGAGGCACGGCACGCTCTGGGCCGACGTGGCGCATCGCAACGATCATGCGCCCGGCGGCAAGCTGGACCCGATGTGGCGGAAACTGTTCACGGATTTCCCGGAGCGCTTCATGGTCGGCACCGACACCTACACGCCCGAGCGCTGGCACTATGTGGTGGAGCATGCCAGCTACTCGCGCAAGTGGCTGGCCGAGCTGCCGTCGGAGCTTGCCGACAACATCGCCTTCCGCAACGCCGAGCGCCTTGCCGCCCGCACGCTGGGGCAGTGACTAGGCGCGGTCGACGGCCAGGCGGTTGCCGACGGCGTCGAGGGGAACCGGCTTCGACCACGGGCGGTGGTTGACGGCCGCGATCCGCCAGAAGCCCGGCGCATCCTCCGGCTGCAGGTGATCGAGCTTGGTCAGCGAGCAGTTCTCGATCTGGAAGCTCAGCGCCGTCTGCGGCGGCAGGCCGAGGGCGACCGCCAGCGCCACCTTGATGGTGCCGCCATGGGTGACTGCAACGATGTCGCGGCCGCGATGCTCCACCGTCAGCCGCTCGATGACCGGGCGCACGCGGTCGTAGAGATCGACGAAGCTCT
>DATFCC010000292.1:0-3957 GCA_035253505.1 Hyphomicrobiaceae bacterium | reverse complement strand
ACGTCGCTGATCAAGGGTGACGTGTTCAACTGGGGCCAGATCATGACCGGCGCGCTGCTGGGCGCCGCGCCGCCGCTCATCATCTACGCATTCCTGATGGACTACTACATCGCCGGCCTCACCGCCGGTGCCACGAAAGGCTGAGCGTTCAGAGGTCGAGGAAACGATGTCGGAAGTCAATCTGCGCAAGATCGTCAAGCGCTACGACGAGGTGGAGGCGGTGCGCGGCATCGATCTCGACATCGCCGACCACGAGTTCGTGGTGCTGGTCGGCCCCTCCGGCTGCGGCAAGTCCACCACGCTTCGCATGATCGCGGGCCTCGAGGACATCACCGGCGGCGAGATCCTGATCGGCGGCGACGTCGTCAACGACGTGCCGCCGAAGGACCGCGACATCGCCATGGTGTTCCAGAACTACGCGCTCAACCCGCACATGACGGTGGAGCAGAACATGTCGTTCGGGCTGCGGCTCAAGCGCTACCCGAAAGCCGAGATCCGGAAGCGCGTCGACGAGGCCGCGCGCATCCTCGACATCAAGGAGCTTCTGCAGCGCAAGCCCAAGCAGCTCTCCGGCGGTCAGCGCCAGCGCGTGGCCATGGGCCGCGCCATCGTGCGCAATCCCAAGGTGTTCCTGTTCGACGAGCCGCTGTCGAACCTCGATGCCAAGCTGCGCGTGCAGATGCGCACCGAGATCAAGAAGGTGCACCAGCAGGTGCGCACCACCACCGTCTACGTCACGCACGACCAGGTCGAGGCCATGACGCTGGCCGACCGGGTGGTGGTCATGAACAACGGCAATATCGAGCAGGTCGGCACGCCGCAGCAGCTTTACCACAATCCGCGGACGCGCTTCGTGGCGGGGTTCATCGGCTCCCCGGCCATGAACTTCATCCCCTGCCAGGTCGAAGAGGCGAACGGAGCCCTGAACATCCGCCTGAACAACGATCTCGCCTTCCCGATACCGTCCGCGCGCGCGGCGCAGTATCAGGCGCACCGCCAGAACGGCAAGCTGCTGCTGGGTCTCCGCCCCGAGCACATCACCGAGGCCGGCCAGCACCTGGAGCCGGGCGAGGTGCCCTTCGAGGCCAAGCTCGACGTCACCGAGCCGATGGGCATGGAGACGCTGGTCTATTTCCCCGTCAACGGCACGCAGGTCTGCGGGCGCGTGAACCCCAACGCGGGTGCGCGCGACGGCGCACCCATGCGGCTCGCCGCCAACCTCAACAACATGCACCTGATCGACGAGGCCAGCGGCCGCGTGATCTGATCCGGCACAGCTTCACCGGGCAACGTCTTGCCCGCGAAGGCGGGCACCACGCCACGTGGGGCCGTGGCGCGGCGGACCGGTAGACCTTTGGCCTTGCGTGGATCCCCGCCTGCCCGGGATGACGCCGGTGGGAAGATCACGCGCGGAACGCGGGGTGGGTGCGACGCAGCTGGTCGAGCTGCGCGATCGCATCGGCCGGCAGCGGGCCCATCGCAACCGCAGCCAGAGCTTCATCGAGATGCCAGGCCTCGCCGATGCCGACCTCGATGGTGGAGAGCAGCGGACAGGCAAGCCCGAAACGCAGTGCCGCTTGTGCCGGCCTTCCGTAGGCGTTGCCGAGCACCTCGAGGGCGGCCTTTGCGCGCACCTCCTCGGCCGGGCTGTCGGCATTGGCGGTGATCGGCATTTCGCGCCCGTGACGCTCCGTCGTGGCGAGATGACCGGCGGCGAAGATGCGAATGCCCATCGTCCCCACGTCCTTGGCGGCGCAGCGGTGCAGCAATCCGTCGAAGTCGGTCGTATTCCACCTGGGGCCGGCGCCGCCCATCGCCGTGGGGTTGAGCAGGTTGTAGTAGATCTGCGCGACGTCGAAGCGCCCGCTGTCGATCACCTCGTGCAGGGCTTTGGAGTCGCCGAGCCCGGTGAGGCCGATCCAATCGCACAGGCCCTTGGCGCGCAGCGCGTCCAGGATGTCGGCGACACCGCCCTTGGCCAGCACCTGCCGCGCCGTCAGGCTGCGGTTGTTCCGGTCCGGGCTCGCCTCTTCGACGATGCGGTTGTGCAGGATGAGCAGCGGAACGCGGCCGAGGCCGAGCCGCCCGAGGCTGGCTGTGACAGAGCGCTCGACCTGTCCGGCGAAGTCGGGAGCGGACGCGTCGATGTTGAACTTGGTAGAGATGCGCGGCCTCTTGTCCTTCGGCACCTTGGGCAGCCACTCGCCAAGCACGGTCTCGGAGGCGCCGTTGCCGTAGGCGGCCGCGGTGTCGATCCAATCGATGCCTTCCTCGAGCGCGCGGTTCAGCACCTTCTCGCGCGCCTCGGCTTCCGCCCGGATGATGAACCCGCCGACCCAGCCGCCGCCGTAGGTCAGCATTGGAACCTCGAGCCCAGTCCTGCCGAAGCGCCGCTTTTGCATTGGATGCGCCCTGTCGTTGCCCAGTTGCCGGCTATGAAGCGCCGAGCCTCGCACACGGCCGCCCCGCCTGCCAGCCCGGATGCGGGAGCAGCGGCTATCCTGGCAACGCTCGTGCGTGACCCGCGCCGGGCGAATGGAGTAGCTTCGGTCAACGCCGAGGCGAATTTGCCGCCGCAGCATAGGAGCCATCATGGACCTCACCAAGATGCTGAAGCAGGCCCAGGAGCTGCAGGGCCGCATGCAGAAGATGCAGGAGGACCTCGCAGGCCTCGAAGTGGAAGGCCAGTCGGGCGCCGGCCTCGTCAAGGTCACGCTCAACGGCAAGCTCGAGGCGCGCGGCCTCAAGATCGACCCGAGCCTGATCAAGCCGGAGGATGCCGAGATGCTGGAGGACCTGATCGTCGCCGCCTTTCAGGATGCCAAGGGCAAGGCCGAGGCGGCCGTTCAGGCGAAGATGCAGGAGATCACCGGCGGTCTCGCCCTGCCGCCGGGGCTGAAACTGTTCTAATTTGGACGCGCAAACCGCCGCGTGGCCCCTTTTGGTGCCCGAAGGGCGGATGAAGGGGCCTTCACCGCGCAAGAAGTTCCCCCTCACCAGTTCGGCCGAATGACTTACGGCCGCCCCGGAAGCGGCACACGTGTGGTTGGCGCTGCGCGAACGCGGCCATAAGTCATGGCCTCACAACCTCTCCCCGAGGGGAGAGGGGACACCTGGCGATGCCCAAGAGCTTGGAACCGGCGCGAGCCTCATGAGCAGGAAGTCGGCAGGAACGGAGATCGAGAGGCTGATCGCGCTGCTGGCGCGGCTGCCCGGCCTTGGCCATCGTTCGGCCCGCAAGGCGGCGTTGGCGCTCCTCAAGCGGCGGACCGATCTGCTCGAGCCGCTGGCAGCCGCGCTCAACGAGGCCTCCGAGAAGATCGTGAGCTGCCCGGACTGCGGCAACCTCGATACCGTCGCGCCCTGCACCATCTGCCAGGACCCGCGGCGCGACCGCAGCCTGATCGTCGTCGTCGAGGAGATCGGCGACCTGTGGGCGCTGGAGCGGGCCGGCGTGGTCAACTCGCGCTACCATGTGCTCGGCGGGCACCTGTCGCCGCTCGATGGCATCGGCCCCGAGGACCTCAACATCGCCGGGCTGATCGAGCGGGCGGTGCCGCCGGTCACGGAGGTGCTGCTCGCCCTCAACGCCACGGTCGAGGGCCAGTCGACCGCGCACTACGTCACCGAGCAGCTGCAGGGGCGCGGCATCGCCGTGACGCGGCTGGCCCAGGGCGTGCCGATCGGCGGCGAGCTCGACTATCTCGACGAGGGAACGCTGGCGGCCGCCATCAAGAGCCGCCGCCCTCTCTAGCCGCGAGGCGAATCAGCCGCGTCCGCTCTGCGCAGTCCGTCCCTCTCGTCATGGCGGGGCCTTGTCTCGGCCATCCAATGCCCCCTCCCAGCTTGCGATCGCGGGAGATCAGCGAGGTGGATTGGATGCACGGGACCCTCGGCCTCCGCCGAGGGCATGCGAGCCCGTGCATGACGAGGAATGGGGGACGCTGCCGGGCACCA
>DATFCC010000291.1:0-6137 GCA_035253505.1 Hyphomicrobiaceae bacterium | reverse complement strand
TGCCGGCAATGCTTTCCGGCCCGGCGATGTCATCATGAGCCGCGCCGGCCGCACCGTGGAGATCGGCAATACCGACGCGGAAGGGCGGCTCGTGCTTGCCGATGCGCTGGCGCTTGCCGACGAGGCCAAGCCGGCTGCCATCTTCTCACTGGCAACGCTGACGGGCGCGGCCCGCGTGGCGCTCGGGGGCGACCTGCCGCCGCTCTATTGCGACCATGACCCGCTGGCCGAGGCGATCGTCGCGGCCGGCAACCGCGTCGCCGATCCCGTGTGGCGGATGCCGTTCTGGTCGGCGTACGAAACCCACCTGGAGAGCGCCGTCGCCGACATCAACAACGTCAGCGAGTCGCCGTTCGCGGGCTCCGTCACGGCGGCCCTGTTCCTCCGCCGCTTCGTCAAGCAGGCCCAGCGGTACGCGCACCTCGACATCTACGGCTGGCGCCAGGCGGCCAAGCCGCTGGGGCCCAAGGGCGGCGAGCCGCAGGCCGCACGCGCCATCTTCGAGGTGCTGCGCACCGGCCCGCTGCCGTAAGATGCGGGCGCCATGACGCAGCAGACGGTCACCCTCGATCCGCGCCGGCACGCGTATCGGCCCGACCTCGCCGACGAGGCACTGCGCGACAGGATCGAGGCCGAGCGGTTCGTGGCGGGAGAGCCGCGCGAGATCATCGAGCCCGCCATACCTCTGCGCGGCGCGCCCGATCCGCACGCGAGCTGGACGACCCAGGCGCTGTATGGGGAGCGCGTCACGCTGTTTGAGGCTTTCGAGGGCTGGGCCTGGGTGCAGCTCGCAAGCGACGGCTACGTCGGCTACCTTCCGGAGGCCGGGCTCGGGCCCTGCGGGCTACCTCCCACGCATCGGGTGAGTGCGCTCGCGACCTCGCTCTATTTCGCACCGAACTTCAAGGCACCCGCGGTGATGAGCCTGCCCATGAACGCCGCGCTGCGCATCAAGGGCACCACGGGCGCCTTTGGCCGACTGGCCGACGGCCGCTTCGTGCCCCTCCAGCACATCGCAGAACCCGCAAGCCCTGCCCGCGACTTCGTATCCATCGCCGAGACCTTCGCCGGCGTGCCCTACGTGTGGGGCGGCAAGACGTTGCAAGGCGTCGACTGTTCCGGCCTGTTGCAGGTCGCACTCCAGGCGGCCGGCATCGCCTGTCCGCGCGACAGCGACATGCAGGAGGCAGAGCTTGGCGTCCCGGTCCCCCGACCCAACGATCCCGGCGGATTGGTGCGCGGGGACCTCGTGTTCTGGAAGGGGCACGTCGGCATCATGCTGGACGCCCACCGCCTGCTGCACGCCAACGCCCATCACATGGCGGTGGCAATCGAGCCCCTGGCAGCCGCGGCCACGCGCATCGCCGACACCGGCTTGCAGATCGCGGCCATCAAGCGCCTCGCGTAGGGTGCAATAGGCGAAGCCGTATTGCACCGATGCGCATGCAATGGGTGAAGACAGCGGCGCAATACGCGTCGCTATTGCGCCCTACACCATCCACACCCTCAACCGGCAGGCTGGCAGAAGCCTCGGTACTGGGTCACGAGCGGCTGGCCGAACAGGCCGAAATGGCGCGAGTGCACCGCCGGATAGGCGCCCTTGGCCTCGTCCTTGTCGTAGATGGTGGTGACATGCATGAAGCCCTCGGTGACGATCTCGAGGAAATGCATGGCATTGACGGCCTGGACGATGCGGAGTTGGCTGGTGCCGCCCCGCGTCTTGAGCACGGCGGTCTGTGCAGCCGGATCGATGGCCTCTATCCCGAACGCGAGCGGCGAGGCCTTCTCCGAGGTGAATGCGCCCTTGTCGTAGGAATAGGTCAGGCCATCGTCGAAGGTGCACGCGAACGCCTTCGGCTCCTCGGACGCGAGCACCGGAGCAGACACCGCCAGCAGCGCCAGCGCGAACGCCAATCGAGCCTTCATGTTCGTCCCCCTGTGCGCCGGCTTTTTTTGGCGCACGCCATTGAATGCCCGGGACAGGCAAAGCGCAAGGCGGCAGCCGCCTCGGGCCGGATCGGAGCGAGCGCTCCCTTGGCAATGGGCCGTGCAACCGCCACCATTGCCCCGGAGAAGCGAGGAACGTTGGGTGCATGGCCGACGACGAGAGCAACGGGCACGACGGCGTCGCCGCCTTGATGGCACAAGCAAGGCGCGATATCGCCCGCGTCGCCCATCCTGCCGCGCCCTGGCTCGAGCCCCGTATCGGTCCGGACGGCCGCCCCGCGCTCGACGTGCTGATCATCGGTGCGGGCCAGAGCGGGCTCGCCATCGCCTTCGCGCTGATGCGGGCGCAGGTCCGCAACATCCTGGCGATCGACAAAGCCGCCTATGGCTGCGAAGGCCCATGGCTCACCTATGCGCGCATGCGCACGCTGCGCAGCCCCAAGGACTATACGGGCCCCGACCTCGACATCCCGAGCCTCACCTACCAATCCTGGCATGAGGCGCGCTTCGGAGCCGCAAGCTGGGAGGCGCTGGGCCTGATCCCGAAGGAGCTGTGGGCCGAGTACCTGCTGTGGGTGCGCGAGACGACGGCCGTCCCGGTGCGCAACGGCTGCGAGGCGGTCGACATCGCGTCCGCGCCGGGCGGGCTGATCGCCGTAACGGTTGCGCGGGAGAGTGGGCAGCGCGAGGTCCTTTACGCGCGCAAGCTGGTGCTGGCGACCGGGCAGGAGGGCATGGGCCG
Source organism: Hyphomicrobiaceae bacterium (assembly GCA_035253505.1). Lineage (GTDB taxonomy): Bacteria > Pseudomonadota > Alphaproteobacteria > Rhizobiales > Hyphomicrobiaceae > AWTP1-13. Next base: position 3,448 of record DATFCC010000291.1, on the reverse strand, counting down.
CTGGTGGATGCCGGACTTCGTGTCGGCGTTGCCGGCCCGCCATCGCGCGCACGCGGCAGATGCGATCGACTTTGCCGCGCTCGAGGGCAAGGTGGTGGCGGTGCTGGGCGCGGGTGCATCGGCCTTGGACAATGCTGCCGAAGCCCTCGAGAACGGGGCGGCCGCGGTGCACCTCTTCTGCCGCAGGACGAGCCCGCAGGTGGTGCAGCCCTACCGCTGGCTGACGTTCGCGGGCTTCCTGCGCCACCTGTCGGATCTCGATGACGCCTGGCGCTGGCGCTTCATGAGCACCATCCTCGGCCTGCGCGAGGGCTTCCCCCAGGACACCTGGGACCGCTGTGCGCGTCACGGCAACTTCCATCTCCATTCGGGTGCGCCGTGGCTCGGCGCACGTTGCGTCGACGCCGGCGTGGAGCTGACAACCCCGCAGGGACCCTTCCGCGCCGACTTCGTCATTTGCGGAACCGGCGTCGACATGGACTTCGCGCTGCGGCCCGAGCTCACCCGCTTCGCGGCGAACATCGCCACCTGGGGCGACCGCTACGAACCCCCTGCCGAGGAGCGCGACGAGCGGCTGGCCCGCTACCCCTATCTCGGGCGCGACTACGAGCTCATCGAGAAGCGGCCGGGCGCGACGCCCTGGATCGGCGACGTGCACGTTTTTGCAATCGCCTCGACCATGAGCTTCGGGCCGTCGGGATCGTCCATCAACGCCATGACGACCGCCGTCCGCAAGCTGGTGGACGGCCTCACGCGCGGCCTTTTCAGAGGCGACGTGGAGCGTCACTGGCAGTCGCTGCGCGCCTACAACGTCCCTCAGGCGGTGATCGGGCCCGCTCCGAGCAAGCCCGCATCGAGCGGCGGCGCCGCACCCGCCTGAGCGCGGCATGCGGCCGGAACCGTCAGGCGGTCTTGGCCTCGAAAGGCCGGCAATAGGTTTCGCGCACGAAGAGCAGGCAGACAAACCCGCCGGCACAGAACACGATCAGCGACGTGAGAGCGAGGCGGTAGGCGTCCGCGTCGTAGACGCGAGCGCCCTGCAGCGTGGCACCGGTCCAGGCAAGATCGAGCAGGAACCCGATCAGCGGCTGAAACAGGGCACCGGCGCCGGTGACCATTCCGTTGACGAACCCGATGGCGGTGCCGCTGACGCCGGCGGGATGCGTCTCCCGGACGAGCGCGAAGCAGGCGATCTGCGAGGAGCCGAACACGCCGGTGAGAAAGCACAGTATGGCGATCGCCGGCACGGAGAGACCGGGCACGTAGATGAGCGCTGCCAGCGTCGCCGTCTGCAAGGCGAGGCCTGCGAGAAGCGGCGGCAGGCGGCGGCCGATGCGGTCCGAAAGCCAGCCGAACAGTGGCGACCCGACGCCGAACCCCGCAATCATGAGTGACGTCAAGGTGGCGGCGCTGGTCCGCGGCAGACCATACGCCGTCTCGAGGAACGGCACGCCCCACAAGCCGGCGAAGCCCAGAAGGGGAGCCGCCGTGCCGAGGCCGGGAATGGCGATGAGCCAGGTCTGGGGATGCCGTGCCACGCGCCGCAGCCCGGCGACAACGTTTCCCAGACCACCTGCGCCGCGCCACCGGTCGCGCACGGTGGACCATGCGGCAAGCGAGATCGCCACGCCGCCGAGCGCCAGCAGCAGCGTGGTCGCGCGCCAGTCCGTCGCCTCGACGGCGAGCCGCAGCGGCGCCTGGCCGAAGACGCCGCCGGCCATCCCGCTGGCCATGGCGAAGCCCGACAGCACGGCGAAGCGGGCGGGGCTGAACCACTGGCCGGCAATGCACATCGCGCCGACCAGGCTGAAGGCCGCCGAGGCGCCGATGAGAAACCGGCCGGCAGTGGCGGCGGCCAATGTGGTTCCTGTCGCGAACAGGACGCAGCCGCCGGCGCAGCACAAGGCAGCGATGGTGATAAGCCGGCGCGGCCCGAAACGGTCGAGCAGGATTCCGACCGGGATCTGCATGCCGGCGTAGCCGTAGAAGTAGGCGGCGGAGAGGTTGCCGAGCACGGCCGCACCGACGGCGAAATCGCGCATCAGCTCCTCGACCATCACGCTCGGCGCCACGCGCAGCACCCAGGCATAGAAGAAGAACAGCGCGGCCGTCAGCCAGCCCAGGACGGGCAGGACGAGGGGTGTGCGGTCGACTTCTGTCGGGATGGCACGCATGGGATGGCAATCCGCTCAGAGGGACACACCGCCACATCGCGGCGCAACGGCCCGCAGCTGAGCAGATGCAGCGCAGCACGCTATCAACCGAGGCGAGTGTGATCCGGATGCCATGACGCTTCCTCCGCGCACGGCCGAGATCCCGGGCAACGCCGCCGCTTGTCCCCCTGCTCATACCGCCTGCGAACGTGTCATGACCAGTGCGGATGCGGCGAAGCTGCTCTGTCCGCCGGCAACCTTTCGCTGCGCCCGGCGTTCTAGACCTTAGTCGCGAGTGGAGAAGCCCTCGCAAGGCATAATTCGGAGGTACACCATGTCTCTCAAGACTGGAGTGAGCGTGGCAGCCCTGATCGTGTCGATCGGCCTGTCGCCTGCGCTGGCGCAGACGCCGACGCCTACTGCGCCCGCGAAGACGGAAGCTCCCAAGACGCCGGTGACCGGGCAGATCGTCATGCAGGATGCCAATACGGTCCTCGCCAAGGAGCTGATCGGTCAGAACGTGTACGCGCCCGACAAGACCAAGATCGGCAGCATCAGCGACCTCATCCTCAGCAAGGATGCGAAGACCGTGGACGGCTTCGTGATCGGCGTCGGCGGCTTCCTTGGCATCGGCGAGAAGAGCGTGGCCATGAAGCTCGATCGCCTTCACATCGCTCACGATTCCCGCGATGGAACCGTGCAACTGACCATGGACGCCAAGAAGGAGGAGCTGGCAAATACGCCGGCCTTCAAGTCGAAGCGCGACCAGGACTCCGAGCGCCAGGCCGCCGAGCGATCCAAGGCCCCGACGCCAGGTGGCGGCGGCATGACCGCGCCGCGCAACTAGCCGACAGGCACCACGTCTGCTGACGGCGGCCCGGCCCGGTCGCGAAAGCGCCTGGGCCGGGCCGTTGCGTGCGATCTGCGCCGGCGCTTCAATTCGCGGCGATCCTGATCTACGTTCTGCCGCTTTTCGCAGCGCAGGAGCGGCCGCCATTCGCGCCAGATTGCCGAGCCCGGCGAGGGCAAGACCGAACGGCGGGCGCACCCGGCCCGCCAAGCGAAAGAGCGCAGCCCGCGGGCAGGCTGGCAAGCGTACATCCCCAAGCCAGCCGCAACTTGCCGAGCTGAAGCAGCGTCTGCGCGAGATCGGCGACCTTGGCTCGGTCAGCGCACTCCTCGGCTGGGACCAGGCCACCTACATGCCCGCGGGAGGCGCCGCCGCGCGGGCCCGCCAGGGCGCGCTTCTCAGCCGGCTGGCGCATGAGCGGTCGACGCACCCCGCGCTCGGCAAG
>DATFCC010000290.1:0-6579 GCA_035253505.1 Hyphomicrobiaceae bacterium | reverse complement strand
TCGCATGCCGTTCATACCGCCTTCAGGCCCGGTATGAGATTGGCCGCTCACTGTCCGGGCCCGCCAACCACACCAGCCGCTCGCGTGATCCTCAATGACCGCTGATCACTTCCAGGCCCCCGACGCGCCAGGCTTCAAGCTGGACCCTCGCGTGGTGGGAGCATTCGCCCGCTTCTCGGGCGGCTTCTGGCGCGGCGAAAGCGGCGTGCGCGCCTGGGCGCTGACGCTGGGCCTTGCCGCGTTCCTGCTGCTTTCGACCGGAGCTACCGTTGCGCTGAACCATTGGAACCGCTGGTTCTTCGACGGGCTGGAGCGGCGCGATGTCGATACCATTACGCAGGCGGTGCTCGTGTTCTTCCTTATCATCGCCGCGATGGCGGCGGTGGGCGTCGGGATCGTGCTCACCCGGGAAACACTGCAGGTGCGCTGGCGCGCCTGGATCGTGGAGCACCTCGTCGATCGCTGGCTGTCGCGCCAGCGCTTCTACCACCTGAATGTCACCGGCAAGGAGCCGCCCAACCCCGAGTACCGCATCTCCGACGACACGCGCTGGGCCACCGAGCCGCTGGTGGATCTCGGCATCGGCCTGGTCTCCGCGCTGGCAGGCGGTGCCGCCTTCATCTCCATTTTGTGGACGGTCGGCGGCGCCTACACGCTCGATCTGGGCCCCGCCGGCACCTTCACCGTTCCTGCCTACATGGTGATCGTGGCCCTGGCCTACGGCGCCATCGCTTCCGGCCTGATGCTGTGGGTGGGCGCGCCGCTGGTGGGCTACGTCGGCCGCAAGAACGAGGCCGAAGGTCACTTCCGCTTCGCCATGATGCGCATCCGCGACAACGCCGAGAGCGTCGCCCTCATGAACGGCGCGCGCTATGAGCAGGCGGTGCTGGGGCGCTTCTACGAAACGGTGGTTGCGCGCTGGATGGCGATCGTTTGGCAGCACGGCCATCTCACCTGGATCACCAACTCCTGCGGGCCGCTCAAGCCGATCGTCCCGCTGCTGTTCGTCGCACCGAAATACCTCTCCGGCGAGCTCACCCTCGGGCAGGTGACGCAGCTCGCGGCCGCCTTCGTCGAGGTGCAGATCGCCATCTCCTGGGTGGTCGACAACTACAACCGCGTCGCCGAGTGGTACGCCTCGGCGCGGCGCGTGATGGACATTGTCGATGCCTGCGACGCCATCGATCCCGAAATCGAGGCCAAGACCCTGCCGGCGACGCCGTCAGGCAATGCACGCGCCGCCGAGGTGCTGCGCTTCAGCGATTTCGAGATCGGTGACGGCACCGGACGGCCACTGCTGTCCGGTGCGGAGCTCGCCGCCGGCGGCGGCGAGGCCGTGCACGTGCACGGCGACTCCAGCACGGGCAAGTCGGTGCTGGTGCGCGTGTTGGCCGGACTTTGGCCGGCGGCGCGCGGCAAGCTCAACCTGCCCGACCGTTCGCAGGTCATGATCATCCCGCAGAAGAGCTACCTGCCTCTCGGATCGCTCAAAGGCGCGCTTCTCTATCCCGACCCGATCCTGCGCATGGCCGACGACCGCCTCAAGGCCGCCTTGGACCGCATGGGCCTCGGCGCGCTCGCGCATCGGCTCGACGAGGTTGCGCGCTGGGACCAGGTGCTCTCCAACGGCGAACGGCAGCGCCTCGCCATGGCCCGCCTGCTGGTGCACCGGCCGCGGGTGATCGTGCTCGACGATGCGCTCTCGGCGCTGGAGGAGACGGCCCAGGCTGGCGTGCTTGCGATGCTGCGCACGGAGCTGCCGGAGGCGACCATCCTCACGCTGGCCCAGCGGCCCGCGGCGCCGGGCGTGCATGATCGCCAGCTCGTGCTCGAGCGCCGCGACGAGCGGGCCACGCTGATCGGGACGAAGGCGCCGGCCCTGGCCGGGGCCTGATCCGGGCAAGCGACAAGGGAGGCCCCGAACCGGGGCGCGCATGGATGGCAAAGCTGAACTACTGGAACCAGACCTGGAGTCTCGACGAGGTGCAGTGCCCCTGCGACCTGCATCTCGTCGAATACCTACGCGAAAAGAAGGCTTCCGGCGCCGCAATATTCCATTTCGGCACCGGCAACCACCACATCGTGGGCCTGGAGATGGCGAAGGAGGGTGACAACTGCGCGGTGCTGGGCATCACTGCCTCGCCGCAGGAGTACGACGACTACGTCGACCTGCTCATCAAGAACCCGCGTCTCGGCCACACCTACAAGGCCTACTTCGGCGACATCTACCAGCTCGACAGCCGGCTGCTGCCCGAGTTCGACTACGTGAGCCTGTTCCACGTCGGCGAGTTCCGCACGCCCGAGAACGACGCCTACGGCGCACTGACCGACCTCGACATGACGCTGATGCTGGCCGACAAGACCAAGCCCGGCGGCGAAGTCCTGTTCTACAAGGGCTCATTCGCCTACGACAAAGCGCAAGCGGTGGCGGCCGAGCTCGTCAAGCAGCGTCCCTTCGAGCCGGCCCCCGACTACAAGAGCCTGCGCATCCTCAAGAAGAGAGCGGGGTGACATTCGCGCCAACCTCTCCGGGCTGCCTAGGGCCTCGGGGTGGAACCCACAGGCTCAGACCGCGCAATTTTCACCCAACCCCTAACTCCTCCCATCATGTCGAAGGCATGCCTCCGGCATGCGGGGAGGAAAATACCGAACGGGGGGCGCGTCGCCCCATCCACACGCGACAGATGCCTGTCCTCAGCGACAACAACCAAGGTTGGCCAACGAGGTGCTTCCGGCAAGAATCGTGTCATCCTCGGGCTTGTCCTGAGGATCTAGTTATCGGCAGGCTCCAGCATTCGCGGAGAGATGGATGGCCGGGACGAGCCCGGCCATGACAATGTGGGAACCGACGGCCCGGCCAATGCCACAAATGCTGTAGCCGCGTCGTACCGTCTCGCTCCCTGCGCATGCCCGAGGGCAAACCACTGCAGCGGAGGCGCGGGTCGTCCAAGAGGAGCACGCATGCCGGGTACGGGAATGTCGATCTGGGACGTCTACAAGCGCGCGATGGCGATGCTGATCGTCGAGCGCAAGCAGACCATCGGCATCGTGGTATCCGGCATCGCGCTGGGCGTGGTGCCGATCGCCGAGCAGGTGCTGCTGGCACGCGTGGTCGACGCGCTGGCCTTGGGGCAGGGTGCGTTTCCCCTGATCGGTCTGTGGGCGGTGCTCGGCCTCGTCGGCATCATCGCCGGGGTGATCGTGGCCGTCATGGCCGACCGCCTTGCCCATCGCCGCCGCCTCGCCGCGCTGGGTGCCGCCTTCGAGCACGCCATCATCCTGCCGATCAGCTACCACGCCGAGAAAGGCTCGGGCGCGGTCGTGCGCACCATCCTCGCCGGCACGGATGCCCTGTTCTGGAACTGGCTGTCCTTCCTGCGCGAGCAGTTCGTGGCCTTCGTCGGCCTCATCGTGCTGGTGCCGACCGCCGTCTACATGAACGCGCGCATGGCGATGATCCTGGCGGCGCTCGCGGTCGTCTATGTGCTCGCCAACGTCTATGTCGCGCGCCGCACCAGCAACGACCAGGCCGCCGTCGAGCAGTTTCACAACAACGTCTACGGGCGCGTCGGCGACGTGCTGGGCAACGTCACGGTGGTGCAGAGCTATGCCCGCTACGCCTCCGAGATGCAGGCCATGCGCACCATCATGGCCGAGCTGCTGGCGGCGCAGTATCCCGTGCTCACCTGGTGGGGCCTGCTGACGGTGCTGACGCGCACGGCCGCCACCATCACCGTGGTCGCCATCTATGCCGTCGGCGCACTGCTGGTCTCGAACGGGCAGATCACGGTCGGCGAGATCGTGGCCTTCGTCGGCTTCTCGGGCCTGCTGATCGGCAAGCTCGACCTTCTGTCGGGCTTTGCCGTGCGCATCTTCCAGTACGCGCCGACCATGCGCAGCTACTTCGAGCTGCTCGATGCCACCGAGGGCGTGCGCGAGAAGCCGGACGCCAGGCCGCTCGGCAAGATCGCGGGCAACGTGCGCTATGAGAACGTCACGTTCCGTTTCCGGAACAGCGACCAGGGTGTGTTCGATGTCGATCTGGAGGCGCCGGCCGGCCGCACCGTCGCCCTCGTCGGCCCCACCGGGGCCGGCAAGACCACGACGCTGGCGCTCCTGCAGCGGCTGCGCGGCCTGGACGGCGGCCGGATCACCATCGACGGGCACGACATCGCCGACGTCACCCTCGCCTCCCTGCGTCACAACATGGCCGTGGTGTTCCAGGACGCCGGGCTTTTCAACCGCTCCATCGGCGAGAACATCCGCATCGGCCGGCCCGAGGCCACCGACGCGGAGGTCGAGCAGGCGGCAAAGCTGGCCGAGGCGCACGACTTTATCGCGCGGAAGCCGGGCGGCTACGGCTTCATCATCGGCGAGCGCGGCGCCTCCCTGTCCGGCGGCGAGCGCCAGCGCATCGCCATCGCCCGCGCCATCCTCAAGGACGCACCGATCCTGATCCTGGACGAGGCCACCAGCGCCCTCGACGTGGAGACGGAAGCCCGCATCAAGCGCGCGCTCGACCGGCTGCGCTCCGGCCGCACCACCTTCATCATCGCCCACCGCCTGTCGACGGTCGCCAACGCCGACACCATCCTGGTGCTCGACAGCGGCCGCATCGTCGAGCGCGGCACATTCCGCGAGCTGGTGGCGCAGAAGGGTTTGTTCGCGCGGCTTGTCAGCGAAGGCGGCTTCACCGAGCCCCTGGCCCAGGCGGCCGTCCCCGAGCCCGTCGCATCGTAGCCGCCTGCCCCGCTTTGCGTGGCGCGCCCGCATGAGGCGCGAACCGTCGATCCTTAGGCCGTCACCCCGGCACGTGTGGCCCTTGTGGCCAAGATCCAAGTGCCGCCCTCCAACCGCGCACCATCATGCCCTGCGCACGCGGGCACCCACGCCGGTCGATTGCGGATGTGCCGCCGCCCGGCGTTCGCTTGCGTGGATCTCAGCCTTCGCGGAGATGACGACGTGGCGGATATGGCGGTCCGACGGAGGCACTCGGCGCCAACAGGTGGGCGACCGCCGAATGCGTAGGTTGGGTCAAGCGAAGCGCAGACCCAACATCCTTGGCGCTACCGTTCGATGTTGGGTCATCGCTGGCGCTCGACCCAACCTACCCAATGCACAACGCCGATGGCCCGACGCGCGGCAGCGCTCGGGAGAGTGAGTGGAGCGGGGCGCGGACGCCGGGCTCTCCGCTGCGGACGGGGTAGACAAGGCATCCGCGTCCCACGCTGCAGGGCGATACTCCGGGCACGGCGGACGAGGAGCCGATTTGCACGTCCCTATCGTTCTTTCCCGGGGTGGCGGCGCTCTCGCAACCGTCGCCCTGCAGCCCCGGTTCGCACTGCACGGGCGCGTCGCGACAGCGCCCCCTCGTGATCCGGGGTGCCAGGAGTTTCGCACGAGCCGCGGAGGCGAGGATAAGCCGGCATTCCCTCTCCCCACACCGGCGCAATACGCTGCGCTATTGCGCCCTACAGCACAGCCTCCGCGCACACGCGCAGCGCCTCGACGCAGCCACCGCGGCGTAGGGTGCAATAGGCGAAGCCGTATTGCACCGACCGAGCGCACCCGGCGCAATACGCTGCGCACTTGCGCCCTACAGAACGGCCTCCGCGCACACGCGCAGCGCCTCGACGCCGCCGCCGCCGAGCAGCATGGTGCCGATGCTGCCGTCCTTGGACGCCCCCTTCCACGCCTGCAGGCGATCCTTGATGCGATCGGGCGGGCCGACCAGCGCCGTCTCGTCGACGAGCTTGTCGGGAATGGCGGCAGCAGCTTCGTCACGGCGCCCGGCCAGGAATGCATCCTGGATCTTCACCGCCGCCTCCTCGTAGCCGAGCCGCTTCGTGTAGTCGTTGTAGAAATTCTTCGCACGCGCGCCCATGCCGCCGATGTAGAGCGCCAGCTCCGGCTTCAGCGCGTCACGGCAGGCCTGCAGGTCCTTGCCCATCGCTACCCGCACGAACGGCGCCACGTCGAACTGGGCCAGCGACTTGCCCCCGCCCGCCGTCGCCATGCCCTTGAGGATGTGCTCGGTGATGAGGCCCGTCCGCTCCGGGCTCATGAAGATCGGCTGCACACCGTCGGCCAGCTCGCCCGCGACACGCAGGCCTGCCGGCGAGAAGGACGCCGTGTAGATCTTCAGGCTGCGATCGGGATGCATGGTGCTGCGCAGGGGCTTGCCGAGACCGGTGGCGTCGGCACCCGCGTAGGGGATCTGGTAGTGCTCGCCCTTGTGCGTCAGCGGCGCCTCGCGCGCGAAAACCTTGCGCGTGATCTCGATGTACTCGCGCGTGCGCTCCAGCGGCTTGCCGTAGGGCATGCCGTGCCAGCCCTCGATCACCTGCGGACCCGAGGGACCGATGCCCATCAGGAAGCGGTTGCCGGACATCGCCTGCAGCGTAGCGGCGGTGGCGGCGGCACAGGCCGGCGTCCGCGCCGACATCTGCATGATGCCGGTGCCGGCGTTGATCTTCGTCGTGCGCGCCAGCACCCACGCGATCGGGCTGACGGCGTCCGTCCCGTAGGACTCGCCCGCCCATACCGACGTGTAGCCCAGCCGCTCGGCCTCCAGCACCT
>DATFCC010000289.1:0-5903 GCA_035253505.1 Hyphomicrobiaceae bacterium | reverse complement strand
GAGCAACAGGAATGGCTGGAGGCCGAAGTCGCCGCCGGCCGCTTCCAGTCCATGGACGATGCCGTTGCGGCAGCTGTCGCCGAGCTCATGTCGATCGCCGATGATGATCTTGCTTGGGCGAAACCCTTTGTCGAACAGGCTCGCGCCTCGATTGCGCGGCGCGACGTCGTGCCAGGCGATGAGTTTCTTAGGCGCATCGAGGCCAAGATCGTCTCATTGCGTTCGTCGTGACTCGGCTCGTCGTCACCAGCAACGCTGAGGACGATCTCAATAAAATTCTTGATTACCTGAAGGTAAAGGCCGGTGCGCTCGTGGCGGAGGAATACGGCCTAAAGTTCCTGACATCAATCGAGCGTCTGGCAAATTTTCCCGGCGTTGGGTCCAGGCGTGAGGCATTCGGGCCCAATGCTCGCGTTGTCGTCGTGCCGCCTTACGTTCTGATCTATGACTACGCAAGCGCGGAAGACACGGTAACGTTGCTCCGCATCCTGCACGGCAAGCGCAACATTACCCGCCGCCTTGTCCGCAGCGACGATTGATCGATTGCGGAAAGGACGCACAACGGCGCCGTCCACAGATGTGGGTGGGGTCACGTCTGCAGGAAGCGGTAGCGGACGGGGCGGCCGCTGATGCCTTCCGCGGCGGCGAGGATGGCGTTCACGTCGAGACCGTAGTGGCCGTAGAGCTCGGACAGCGAGCCGGACTGGCCGAAATGCTCGACGCCGAGGCCGCGCACGCGGTGGCCGCACACTCCGCCCAGCCATGACAGCGCTTCCGGATGCGCATCCGTCACGCTGACGATGGCAGCGTCCCGCGGCAGCGCGGCGAGCAGCCGCTCGACATGCGCCGTGGCCTGGCGATGGCCCTGCTCGCGCGCCCGCTGGGCGGCATGCCAGCCGGCCGACAGCCGGTCGGCCGACGTCACTGCCAGAACGCCGACACCGCGCCGGTCCTCGCTGAGCAGGCCCGCCGCCTCGATCGCCTCGGGGGCGACGGCACCCGTGTACACGATGGCGAGGTCGCAGCCGGGCTCGGGACGGCGCAGCCAGTAGGCACCATCGGTGATCTCCTGGCGCAACTCCTTCGTCATCGGCCGCTGGAGCTGATCGATCGGGCGCGTCGAAAGCCGCAGGTAGACGGAGCCACCCTTCTCGTCCCGCTCCCATTCCGAGGCCGCGCCGTCATCGCCTTCCCGCTGCAGGTAGTGGAATGCCCATTCCATGATGACGGCCAGCTCGTCCACGTAGGCCGGCTCGAACGTAGCGAGGCCGTCCTGGGCCATGCCGATGAGCGGCGTGCCGATCGACTGGTGGGCGCCGCCTTCGGGCGCCAGCGAGATGCCCGAGGGCGTGCCGGCGACGATGAAGCGCGAGTCCTGGTAGCAGGCGTAGTTGAGCGCATCGAGGCCGCGGCATACGAACGGATCATAAAGCGTGCCCACAGGCAGCAGACGCTCGCCGAACAGCGAATGGGAGAGCCCGAGCGCAGCCAAAATCAAGAACAGGTTCATCTCGGCGATGCCGAGCTCGAAGTGCTGCCCCTTGGGACTCATCTCCCACTTCTGCGGGGAGAGCAGCCCACGCTGCTTGAATACGTCCTCATGGCTGGCCATCGAGAACAGGCCGCGACGGTTCACGAACGGCCCGAGGTTGGTCGAGACCGTGACGTCGGGCGAGGTGGTGACGATGCGGTCCGCCAGCGGCCCGCCGGCGCGCGCCACCTCGTCGAGAACGCGGCCGAAGCCGGCTTGCGTGGAGACCTGGCCCTTGACCTCGATCTTGGGAAAGGGGTCGACGGGGATGCGCTCGGCGGTCAGCCGGCGCCGGCCCTTGGCAATGAACGGGACGCGCTTGAGGAAGCCCTCGACGTCGCCGGCCGACGCATCGAGGCCGGCGAACTTGTCCCACTCCTCTCCCTGATTGATGCCTTCGCGTGCACGCAGGTCGTTCATCTGCGCCTTGGTCATCAGGCCGGAGTGATTGTCCTTGTGGCCCTGGAAGGGCAGGCCGTAGCCCTTGATGGTGTAGGCAATGAAGCACACGGGCTGATTGGTGGGCGCCTCGTCGAAAGCCTCCAGAATGGCCTGCAGGTCGTGCCCGCCGAGATTGGTCATGAGCTGGGCGAGCCCGGCGTCGTCGTGACGGCGCACGATGGCCAGGGTGTCGGGATGAATGGCGAGGTCTTCCTCGAGCTGCCGCCGCCACGCGGCGCCGCCCTGGAAGACCAGCGCCGAGTAGAGCAGGTTGGGACAGTCGTCGATCCACGCCTTGAGACGCTGCCCGCCGGGCTCGGCGAAGGCGCGCTGCAGCAGCTTGCCGTACTTGATCAGCACGACCTTCCAGCCGAGGTTCTCGAACAGGCCCGCCATCTTCATGAACAGGCGGTCGGAGACGACGGAGTCGAGGCTCTGGCGGTTGTAGTCGATGATCCACCAGCAGTTTTCGAGGCCGTGCTTCCAGTATTCGAGCAACGCCTCGTGCACGTTGCCTTCGTCGATCTCGGCGTCGCCCATGATGCCGATCATGCGGCCCTTGGGCCAGTTCGGGCTCCAGCCCTTGGCGTGCACGTAGTCCTGCACCAGGCTGGCAAAACCGGTCTCGGCGATGCCCAGCCCGACGGATCCGGTCGAGAAGTCGACATCGGCGTCGTCCTTGGTGCGCGAGGGGTAGGACTGTGCGCCGCCAAACGCGCGGAAGTTCTGCAGCTTGTCGAGCGTCTGGTTGCCGAGCAGGTACTGGATGGCGTGAAACACCGGGCTCGCATGCGGCTTCACCGCCACCCGGTCCTCGGGCCGCAGCACGTGGAAGTAGAGCGCGGTCATGAGCGTGACCAGCGAAGCGGACGAGGCCTGGTGCCCGCCGACCTTGAGGCCGTCGCCGCGATCCACCTCGTGATTGGCGTGGTGGATCATGTAGGAGGAGAGCCAAAGCACCTTGCGCTCGAGCTGGCGCAGCATGGCCAGCGTCGCCGCCCTCTGGGGTAGCGAACCTTCCATCAGCGTGCTCCTCCGGGGTTGGTGCGCACCTCGACCTCGAACCCCGCATCCTTCAAGCTCTGCACGGTATCATTGAGATGGCCGCGGTCGCGCGTCTCGATGACGAGCTCCAGCAAGGCGGCTTTGGCCGGCAGATCCGAGAAGATCCGCTGGTGGTAGACCTCGACGATGTTGGCGCCGGCCTCGCCGAGCAGCTCCGCCACCCGGGCGAGCTGTCCCGGCCGGTCCACCAGGTCGATGGTGAGCTGTGTCAGGCGCCCCTCGCGGGCAAGCTCGCGGGAGAGCACGCCGGCGAGCAGCCGTGTGTCGATGTTGCCGCCGCAGAGCACGAGCCCGAGCACCCGCCCCTTGAACCGCTCCGGCGCCTTCAGCACGGCGGCGAGACCGGCCGCACCCGCGCCCTCCACCACCGTCTTCTCGATGTTGATGAGCAGGCTCACGGCGCGCTCGATCTCCTGCTCGGAGACCAGCACGATGTCATCCACGAGGTCGCGTACGATCTTCTGCGTGATGCGCCCCGGCGCCTTCACCGCAATGCCCTCGGCCAGGGTGTCGCCGCGCATCGGCAGCCCCGTGGCGTTGATCGCGTTGTACATGGAGGGGTAGAGCTCGGCCTGCACGCCGATCACGCGGATGCCCGGCTTCAAGGTCTTGACCGCCGTGGCAATGCCCGAGATCAGCCCGCCGCCGCCGATCGGGACCACGAATGTGTCGATCTCCGGCGCCGTGCCCAGCATGTCGAGGCCCAGGGTGCCTTGCCCGGCGATCACCAGCGGATCGTCGTAGGGGTGGATGAAGGTGAGGCCCCGATCGCGTCCATGGGCCAGCGCGAAGGCGGCCGCCTCCTCGACCGTTTCGCCGGTGAGCACGACGTCGGCGCCGTGCCGGCGCGTGTTCACGACCTTCACCGTGGGCGTGTTGACCGGCATGACGATGGTGGCGGGGATGCCGAGACGGCGAGCATGATAGGCGACCCCCTGGGCGTGGTTGCCCGCCGACATGGCGATCACGCCGCGCTGCCTCTCAGCCGGCGAGAGGTGCGACAGCCGGTTCAGCGCGCCTCGCTCCTTGAACGAGGCGGTGAACTGCTGGTTCTCGAACTTGAGCCACACCTTGCAGCCGAGGATGTCGGAGAGCGTCCGGCTCCAGTCGCAGTCGCTATCGACGATGGCGCCGCGCAGCCGGCGGCTCGCCGCCTCGATGTCGTCGAGCGCCACCGACGGCGGCTGTAACTCGGTCGGCGGTGGCTCGCTCTGGGGCATCGACCTCTACTCGTGCGATACGCGTCAATCTAGGCGGCCGGAGATGGCCTGTCCTGGCGATTATCCCTCCATGGAGCTTGCCGTCGGGACGCCGCCTACGCTGAACGCCGCATAAACGCTGCGTTCACGCTGCACTCAATAGGGTCGCGCTAGTTTCCCTGCAACCTCGGCATGAGGCCACGTGCCATGTATGCCCCGGGACCGGAGATTCTGCCGTGAACTTCAAGACCATCCTGATTGCCGTCACGGCTGCTGCGGCCCTGATCGGTGCCGCCATCGTCGCCGTGCCGACGACCACCGACAAGGCCAGCGAGGCGATGTATAAGATCCGGGCGCCAGGCTAGCGTGCCGGCTGACCCCCGGACCGGCGATCCCGCCTGACAACCGCCCCGCCATCCGATAATAGTCCCGTCCAGCAGCCGGTTGTGACGAGGAGACGGACATGGCGAAGGTGGCGTGGATCGGGCTGGGCGTGATGGGCTACCCGATGGCGGGGCATCTGCGCAAGAAAGGCGGCCACGACCTGACCGTCTACAATCGCAATGGCGCCAAGGCCGAGGCCTGGGTCAAGGCGTTCGGCGGCAAGACCGCGCCGACCCCCGCCGATGCCGCCAAGGACCAGGACTTCGTGTTCTGTTGCGTCGGCAACGACAACGACGTGCGCGAGGTGACGCTCGGGGCCAAGGGCGCCTTCAACGGCATGCGCAAGGGCGCCGTGTTCGTCGACAACACGACGGCCTCCGCCAACATCGCCCGCGAGCTCTACGCCGCGGCGAAGGCGAAGGGCTTCGACTTCCTGGATGCGCCCGTATCGGGCGGACAGGCCGGCGCGGAGAACGGCGTGTTGACCGTGATGGTCGGCGGCGACCAGGCGCCCTTCGACAAGGCGCAGGCGGTGATGGCGCACTTCGCCCGCATGTGCACGCTGATCGGGCCGTCAGGCTCGGGCCAGCTCACCAAGATGGTCAATCAGGCGATCGTGGCCGTCACGGTGCAGGGTGTGTCGGAGGGCCTGGCGTTCGCGCAGAAGGCCGGTCTCGACATCCCGAAGGTGATGGAGACCATCTCCAAAGGTGCCGCCCAGTCCTGGCAGATGGACAACCGCTGGAAGACGATGAACGAGGGCAAGTTCGAGTTCGGCTTCGCCGTCGACTGGATGCGCAAGGACCTCGGCATCATCATGGACGAGGCCAAGCGCAACGGCGCCAACATGCAGGTGGCGAGCCTGATCGATACCTTCTATGCCGAGGTGCAGAAGATGGGCGGCGGCCGCTGGGACACCTCCGCGCTGATCACGCGGCTCAACAAGAAGTAAGTGGGACGCCGGCCCTGGCCGGCAGCATCGGTCAGGCGCGAGGCATCCGCTCGCGGCGCATGGCAGCCAGCGCCTCGGGCGTGTCGACGTCGGCGAAGATGGCATCCGTGTCCATCTCCACCTCGCGGATGCGGTCCTTGTGCGCGGCCAGCAGGCGTTTGGCGCCGGCATCGCCGTCGAGTTGCAGCATCTCGGCAAAGAGGTCGCGCGGCCATATCACGGGGTTGCCGCGCTTTCCCTGCTGCACCGGCAGGACGATCGACGCACCTGACGCGGCCGCGAAGGCCTCCACCAGGCGGTCGATGTGCGTCGCGGAAAGCTGCGGCATGTC
>DATFCC010000288.1:0-10554 GCA_035253505.1 Hyphomicrobiaceae bacterium | reverse complement strand
AATCTCATCCATGACGGCGGCGGACAACTGAGGTTGGAAGGGCGCGCATCGGCATGTGGTCGATGGCGCCCGCGGGCCCTCTCGGTGCACGCGGCCAGGGTGGCGGCACCGACGCCACGACGCACTGCTCGCGCCGTGGCGCTACAGTTTCCCTTCGGCCATCACAGCGTCGCGTCGGTGATACCGGGGCCTGTGACCGACGAGGAGGTGGGCCAGAGCCTCGCGTGGGTGCGCAGCAACATCCCGCCCGACCTCTGGGACGACCTCAAACGCGAAGGCCTGATCCGGCAGGACGCGCCCACGCCCGGCTCTTCGGATTAGCGCCCGCGGCTCACCAAGACCCCTGGCCTATGCGGTCATCGGCATGGCGCCGCCCGTGCATGCACAGCTATTCCGCCGCCTCGCGTACCGGCGCAGGCCCCTCGTCCACAGGCAGATCGAGCGCGCGCCGGATCGACTTGTGGTAGTGCGCCAGCGCCGGCTCGTTGCGGCCGTAAACGACGTGTGTCTGCGCACCCGAGGCGAAGCCGAGCTGCATGCTGCGGTTGGCCGGGAAGTCCTCGGTGGTGATCACCTTGATGGCCAGGTCCAAATTGGCATCCCAGTGGCGTTTTTCCTCCTCGCTCTCCACCGGCTTGGGAATGTAGAGCGAGGTCTCCATCACCGCCCGATCGGTACGGCCGTCGACGGGAAACATGCGGAAGATCTCGATGTGGTCCCCTTGCGGGGCGAAGATGGTATTGGCGAACATGGAATAGACGATGGTCGTATTCCACATCAGGTCCCACTCGCTTTCCGGCATGCTCTTGAGCCGGTCCAGCTTGGGCCTGCCGTAAGCCAGACGGAAGTTGGGGCCGAACGGCGTGAAGTGGCCGACGTTGTGCACAAGGATGTCGCGCAGGCTCTCCTTGTGCAGGAAGCCGAAGTGATAGCCCTCGTGGAAGGTGTCGACGAGGAGCTTCCAGTTCATCTCCTCGTAGTGCACATGGCGCGCATGGAAGTGGTAGGTGTCGAGCTTCCACGAGGCGAGATCGGGACCAAGCCCGTCGAGCCACCGGTCGATATCGAGGTTGGGGGAGCGGTCCGCCGCCGGCGTGGGCATCACCCAGACCATGCCGTACTTCTCGGCGAGCGGCAGTGGTATCAGGCCGGAGCGCTCGGCGCGGATACCGGGAAAGGACGTCGTCTCCTCTGGCAGGCCGCGCAGCACGCCGTCATTGCCGTAGGTCCACCCGTGGTAGGGGCAGGTGAACGCGCGGGCGCTGCCGCAGCCGCTCGCCACCTTGGCGCCGCGGTGCCGGCAGACGTTGAGGAAAGCGCGCATTCGGCCGTCGCTGCCCCGTACCGCGAGGATCGGCACGCCGGCGAAATCATCGGTACGGTAGGACCCGGGCTTGGGCCAGTCGCAGGACAGGCCCATGACCAGCGGCCGGTTGCGGATGAGGATCTCCTCCTCCCGTTTGTGCCGCTCCTTGCAGGTGTAGGCCGTGACCTCGTTGCGCCACGGAGCGTCGGACATCGCGGTCGTCTTGGTGTCGAGATAGTGCAGCAGGTCCTTGAGGAGACCGATTTGTGCGGCGCGATCCATGGGCCAGCCGTCCTCCCGATTCATGCCTTGGGCCAATTCTAATCTTGGCCGTCCTGGGCAGGCTAGCCCCTCGGCAGCCCCGGCGATGCCGGAACGAGGGCGGGACAGCGCGCCACGCCGCCAGGGCGTATCCAGGCGGGTCGCCAGCGCCTATAAGGGGCCGCACCGCGCTGCCCGGCACCGGGACGCGGGCGCTCCGCCGGAGTGAGACAAGATGGCGAACGTCGTGGTGATCGGCGCCCAGTGGGGCGACGAAGGCAAAGGCAAGATCGTCGACTGGCTGTGCGAGCGGGCCGACATCGTCGTGCGCTTCCAGGGCGGCCACAACGCAGGCCATACCCTGGTGATCGGCAACGAGACCTACAAGCTGGCGTTGCTGCCGTCGGGCGTGGTACGCCCCGGCAAGCTGTCGGTGATCGGCAACGGCGTGGTGCTGGACCCGTGGCATCTCGTCAACGAGATCGATGCCCTGCGCCAGCGCGGCATCGACATCGCGCCGCAAAGCCTGAAGATCGCGGAGAACGCCACGCTGATCCTACCGCTGCATCGCGAGCTCGATCAGATCCGCGAGGCGGCCGCCGGCGACCAGCGCATCGGCACCACCGGCCGCGGCATCGGCCCCGCCTACGAGGACAAGGTCGGCCGCCGTGCAATCCGGGCGCAGGATCTCAAGAATCTGGGCACGCTGGGACCGAAAGTGGACCGTCTGCTCGTGCATCACAACGCGCTGCGGCGGGGTTTGGAGGTCGCCGAGATCCGGCGCGAGGACCTCATGCGGGAGCTCACGGAGATCGCGCCCAAGATCCTTCCCTATGTGGACAACGTATGGTCCCTGCTCGACGCCGAACGCCGGACGGGCAGGCGCATCCTGTTCGAAGGTGCGCAGGGCGCGCTGCTCGACGTGGACCACGGCACCTATCCCTTCGTAACGTCTTCCAACACCGTTGCCGCGCAGGCCGCGACGGGCTCCGGCATGGGGCCGGGCGCCATCGGCCGGGTGCTGGGCCTCGCCAAGGCCTACACGACGCGGGTGGGCTCCGGCCCCTTTCCTACCGAGCTCACCGACGAGATCGGCGAAAAGCTCGGCCAGCGCGGCCAGGAGTTCGGCGTCAACACCGGGCGCAAGCGGCGCTGCGGCTGGTTCGATGCCTGCCTCGTGCGTCAGGTGGTCAAGGTGGCGGGCATCGACGGCATCGCGCTGACCAAGCTCGACGTGCTCGACGGCTTTCCCGAGATCAAGGTGTGCATCGGCTACGAGCTCGACGGGCGCCGCATCGACAGCCTGCCCGCCGGCCAGAACGCGCAGGTGCGCGTCAAGCCGATCTACGAGACCTTCGAGGGCTGGGCGCAGTCGACGCGCGGCGCGCGCAAGTGGAGCGAGCTGCCGGCGCAGGCGGTCAAGTATGTCCGCCACATCGAGGAGCTGATCGAGTGTCCGGTCACGCTGCTCTCCACCAGCCCCGAGCGCGACGACACCATCCTGGTGAAGGACCCGTTCGAGGATTGAAGGGCGCGCTCGAAATGAGGGTGCGGCCGGGCGACAGGATCGTCGTGAGGGAAGCACGCCGACGGGCAGGGCTCTCGGCGGCTCGCAAGCGCCACAGCATGCGGCCGGGAAGTGACGGCAACCGTTGCGTCACCGTCGCCCCGTCCTGATCGAGAGCTCGGCGAGGAGCGAAGCGCGTCCCGCGCTACCGCCGGAAGAATACATCCACGCGCATACCGGGCAGCAGCGGGATGTTGCCCTCCATATCGACGAGGACTTCCATCACCTCGACGTCGGTCGGGCGCCGGGAACCGCGCGAACCCATCCGCGGCAGGGCCAGGGATGGCGCCAGCTCGACCACCTTGCCCTCGAACTCGCGGTTCGGGAACGCGGAGTTCTTCACGAACACGCGCTGGTCCCTCTTGATCTTGCTGACGTCGGCCTCGTCGACCTCGGCGCGCACGCGCACGATCGACATGTCGCCCATGACGATAAGGGGAACCTCGACACCCGGCGCCACCAGCTCGCCGAGCTTGGCATTGATCTGCAGCACGGTGCCGGCGATCGGGGCGCGAATGCGCGTTTTGTCGAGCAGTGTCTCGGCCAGCGTCACGTCCGCGCGGGCGGCAATCAGCGCCGTCTCGAGTGCGTTCGGCGCCGGCACGCCGCTCTTGTTCTGCGCATTGGCGAAGGTGTTCTGCTCCTGGCGCAGCTTCTCGTTGGCATCGGCCAGACGGCGGCGCGCGTTGGCCACCGCGTTCGAGTTGCCGGGGTTGCGGCGATTGGAGGCCAGCGCCTCGTCGAGATCGAAGCGCGCATTCATGACGGAGCGCTCCGCCGAGAACACCGCGTCCTCCGCCTTGCTGATGCTCTCGCGTCCGGCAGGGATGGCGACCGCGTCGCGGTCCTTCTTGGCAGTTGCCGCCCGCGCCTCCGCTGCGGTCAGGCGGGCCCGCGATTCCTTGTCCTCGATGCGGATCAGCACCTCGCCTTCCGACACCTTGTCGTTCATGTGGACATTGACCGCCTCGATCTTGCCGGCTGCACCGGTGCCGATACGGATCAATCCCGAGCGCGGCTCGACGCGGCCGGGCGCCGAGGCCGTCCAGTTCTGGACCGGGGCCACTGCGGACGACTCCGACGCTGCGGAGCCGACCCTGATCTGCAGGGGCGAGTTGCCCGACATCAGCACCGCCACGGCGAAGCCGGCAAGGCAGAGCGATCCCAGTCCAGCGACGATTGCGATTTTTCTTGCCATACCACTCCCTTGCGGGATGCCCGCCATCTGATTTGCCGTCATGGCAACGCCTGCCGCTCGCATGGCTTGGTCCTCATCTTATGGACTGGGGCGCGCCACAGCACAAGGCGAGAGGCGCGCGTCGCCGCGACAATGGCAAACGGCACGCGGGCCGGCTGTTTCCAGCGAAACAAGCGGCGTCGATACCTCAGGACTGCGCGAGCGCCTAGCTTCGTGGGGGCGTCCCGCCTTCGCCGATGTCCCAGTACAGCCCCGCCATCAGGGCGATGGCGGAGCGCGTGACGGGCATCAGGATGTGCTCGTCGGGCGCGTGCTGGGAGCAGGACGCATAGGAATGGGGGATCCAGATGGTCGGCAGGCCGAGAATATCGGTAAACACGTCGTTGCAGATCGAGCCGCCGGTGGCCGGCAGAACGGCCGGCCTGGCGTTGCCGGAACGCTGCAGCGAGCGCGCCACGAACTGGGCCCACGGATGGTCGGGCTCGGTCTGCGTGGCGGCGAAGTAGCCGTCGTTGACGGCAGGCGGCGGCGTGACCCTGACGGCCGAGAACCCGCCTCCGTCGAGGTGCCGCTGCAGCGCCGGCCTCACATTCATAACATCGGTGCCCGCCACGAACCGGAGCTGGCAGTTGGCAATCGCCTTCGGCGGTATGGCGTTCACCGGCCGCCCCGGCGTGCCGGTGGTGAAGGCCAGGATGTTGAACACGTTGGACGCATAGACCCGCTCGGCGGGCGAAAGGCCGGGCTCGCCCCACCACGCGTCGACCTCGGGGCCGGACTCGCCGCCATCGATCTCGACATCCGCCAGACATTCCTTCGACGCCTTCGACATGGGCGGAGCCGCCAGCTCCGGCACGCGCAGCTCGCCGTTGGGTCCGACGATGGAGGCCAGCGCGTGAGCGAGGATGACCCCAGGATTGGCGATCAGCCCGCCCCAGTTGCCGGAATGGTGGCCGCCTTCGCGCAGGTCGCAGACGAGGTCGAAATTGATGGCACCGCGGCAGCCGAGCGTCATGGTGGGCCGCTCCGGCTTCACGCGCGGGCCGTCGGAGGCCACCAGCACGTCGGCAGCGAAGTCCGTCTTGTGCGCGGCAACGAGCTCAGCCAGGCCCTTGGAGCCTGCCTCCTCGCCCATCTCGATGATGAACTTGGCATTGAACCCCAGCCTGCCGCCGCGTTCCTGGCGCACCGCGTCGAGCGCCGCCATATTGATCGTGTGCTGGCCCTTGTTGTCGGCGGTACCGCGCCCGTAGAGACGGTCGCCGTCGCGGGCCGTCACCCACGGGCCGTTGCCCTTGGTCCACTGGTCCTCCAGCCCGCGGATGACATCGCCGTGCCCGTAGCCGAGCACCGTCGGCAGCGCCGGATCCTCGATACGGGTCGCGAGCAGCACGGGGCCCTGCCCAGGCATCGGATTGGCGTAGATGCGGGAGGTGAACCCGAGGCGGGCGAAGGCCGGCGCCATCTCGGCCTCCAGGTATCGCGCGAGCTCCGGCAGGCTCTCCGGCAGAAGCTGGCTCTCCGTGCGGATGGCGACGCGCCGCGCGAGATCGGTCTCGAAGGCGCCGCACTCGACATAATCGCGCGCACGCGCGACGGCTCCGGCGCGCGAACCTTTGGCGTTAGCCATGACGCTGCCTCGCGCTACGCAATCGTCACGCCGCCGTCGGCGACGATCACGGTGCCGGTCATGAAGGCGGCGGCCTTCGAGGCCAGGAAGGCCACGACACCGCCGATCTCGTGCGGCTCGCCGATACGGCGCAGGGGGGCTGTGGCAACGGTGCGCTTGAGCCGGTCGGGGTCCTCCCAGAGAGCACGGGCGAAGTCCGTCTTGATGAGGCCCGGCGCCACGCAATTGACGCGGACGCCTCTCGGGCTCCATTCCACCGCGAGGCTGCGCGTGAGCTGCATGTCGGCCGCCTTGGAGATGCCGTAAGCACCGAGTTGGGCACTGCCGCGCAGTCCCCCGATCGACGAGACGATCACGACGCTGCCGCCGCCCTTCTCGGCCATGTGCGGCAAGGCAAAATTGCACAGCCACAGATTGCTCTTGATGTTGGAGCTCATGATCTTGTCGAAGGCGTCGTCGGGGATCTTCTCGAGCGGGCCGAAGAAGGGGTTGACGGCCGCGTTGCAGACCAGGGTGTCGATCTTCCCCCACTTGTCGAGCGTGCCCTTGACGAGCGCCTGCAGCTCCTCCTTGCGGGAAATGTTGCAGGGAATGACCATTGCCTCCCCGCCGGCCTTCCTGATGCCGGCTGCCACCTCCTCGCAAACGTCGGCCTTGCGGCTGGAAATGACGACCTTCGCGCCCATCGCGGCCATGATCTCGGCGGCCGAGCGACCGATGCCCTTGCTGGAGCCGGTGACGACCGCGACCTGCCCGGAAAGATCGAAGAGGTTCTGCATTGCTGGCGGTCTCCCTATGCCGACGTTGCCCTATACGTTAACTTGTTGCCAAGGCGGCGGTCCGCGCCTAGGCTCGCGATCATAGTGAACGGCCCGACAATCAGACAAGGACGGCCATGGGAGAGGGACGTCCCTGGGAGAAGAGCTATCCGCCAGGGGTGCGCTGGGACGCGCCCATAGACACGGCGACGCTGCCCGCCATGCTCGACGCCTGCACCGCGCGGTGGGCCGAGAAACCGGCGCTCGAATACCGCGGGCGCACCATCACCTACGCGGAGTTGCGCGCGGGCGTCGACGCGGTCGCCTCCGGACTCATGGATCTGGGCGTCGGGCCGGGCACCCCGGTCGCCCTTTATCTGCCCAACACGCCCTATCATCCGGTTTCGTTCTTCGCCGCGCTGAAAGCGGGTGGACGGGTCGTGCACCTGTCGCCCCTCGACGCCGAGCGCGAGCTGGCACACAAGCTGGCGGACTCCGGCGCCCGTATCCTGATCACCACGAACATCGGCTTCATGGCGCTGCTGGCGCAGAAACTGCAGCGCGATGGGCTCATCGACCATCTGATCGTCGGCGATGACACGGCGTTCGGCCCATCGGCAATTCCGACCTCGCCGATCGAGCCTGGTCCCCATCTCATCGTTTTCGAGGCGCTGCGGGAGGCGGGTGCCGCACGGCTCCCGCGGCGATGGCCCGACGTGAAGGTCGAGGATGTCGCGCTGTTGCAGTATACCGGCGGCACGACGGGCAAGCCCAAGGGCGCCATGCTCAGTCACGCCAATCTCAGCGCCGCCTGCTCGATCTACAAGGTCTGGGGTGACCCGCAGCGGGTTTCGGCGCCCGGCACCGACCGGATCATCTGCGTCCTGCCGCTGTTCCATATCTTTGCCCTGACGAACGTGCTGCTGCGCGGCCTGCAGGAAGGCAACGAGCTCCTGCTGCGCCCCAAGTTCGATGTGGCCACCACGCTCGAAGACATCGAGATCAAGAGGGCGACGGCATTCCCGGGCGTGCCCACGATGTGGATCGCTCTCGCCAACACGCCGGACCTGGATAAGCGAGACTTGTCCTCGCTCCTCTATGTCGGCTCGGGGGGAGCCTCGCTGCCAGTCGAGGTCGCGGAGCGGTTCCTGAAGCTCACGGGGCAACGGCTGGGCGGCGGCTGGGGCATGACCGAGACCTCGCCGGCCGGCACGGCCCTGCCGCGCGACTGCACGCACAAGCCCGGCTCCATCGGCCTGCCATTGCCCGGCATCATGATGGACATTGTTGCACTCGACGATCCGCGCCGGGCGCTCGCCCCCGGCGAGAAGGGCGAGATCCGCATCAAGGGCCCCAACGTCACCGCAGGCTACTGGAACGCACCCGCGGAAACGGCGGCCGCCTTCGTGGACGGCTACCTGTTGACGGGCGACATTGGCACCATGGACGAGGACGGTTACTTCTATCTCGTCGACCGCAAGAAGGACATGATCATCTCCGGCGGCTTCAACGTCTATCCGCGCGCCATCGAGGAAGCGATCTACGAGCATCCGGGCGTTGCGGAGGTGGTCGTGATCGGCGTGCCGGACAGCTACCGCGGCGAGGCTGCCAAGGCCTTCGTGCAGCTCAAGGCGGGCGCCGCACCCTTCACGCTCGAGGAGCTGCGTGCGTTCCTGACGGACAAGCTCGGCCGCCATGAGCTGCCCGCGCACCTGGAGTTCCGCGATACTTTGCCGAAGACCGCAGTCGGCAAGCTGTCGAAGAAGGAGCTGATTGCCGAGGAGCGGCAGAAGCAGTCAACGCGGGCTGCCGCGGAGTGAGGACTAGGCTTGCGGCTGTCATCCTCGGGCTTGTCCCGAGGACCCAGCGGCCAGCACGTGCCGGAGCAGGTTGAGGAATGGATGGTCGGGACAAGCCCGGCCATGACAAGCACAGAAAGGACACCCCATGGTCGACGCCGTCATCGTATCCACCGCCCGCACCCCCATCGGCCGAGCCGTCCGCGGTGCCTTCAACCTCACGCATGGCGCCGACATGGGCGGCCATGTGATCAACCATGCCGTGAAGCGCGCCGGCATCGATCCCGGTGACGTCGAGGACGTGGTGATGGGCTGCGCCAACCCGGAAGGGGCAACCGGCGGCAACATCGCCCGCCAGTGCGCGATCCGTGCCGGCCTGCCGGTGACCGCGGCGGCTCAGACGGTCAACCGCTTCTGCTCGTCGGGCCTGCAGGCGATCGCGCTCGCCGCCTACGGCATCAAGGAGCAGGGCACGCCCGTTGCGGTGGCAGGAGGCCTGGAATCCATCAGCCTCGTGCAGATGAACATGAACACCAAGTTCTATCGCAACGACTGGATCGTGGAGCACAAGGGCGCGCTCTACATGCCGATGATCGAGACAGCCGACATCGTCGCCAAGCGCTACGGCATCAGCCGCGAAAAGCAGGACGAATACGCCCTGATGAGCCAGCAGCGCACCGCTGCCGCCCAAAAGGAGGGCCGCCTCGACAAGGAGATCGTGCCGCTCACGGCCGTCATGGCGGTGGAGAACAAGGAGACTAAGGAGATCTCCAAGAAGACCTTCACGCTCGAGCGCGACGAGGGCAACCGGCCCGACACCAATATGCCAGGCCTTGCCAAGCTGAAGCCCGTGCGCGGCGACGACCAGTTCATCACCGCCGGCAATGCCAGCCAGCTTTCCGACGGCGCCTCGGCCTGCGTGCTGATGTCCGACAAGGAGGCGGCCAGGCGCAACATCAGGCCGATGGGCATCTTCCGCGGCTTCCAGATCGCCGGCTGCGAGCCCGACGAGATGGGCATCGGCCCTGTGTTCGCGGTGCCCCGGCTGCTGGAGCGCGCCGGCCTCAAGGTGGACGACATCGGCCTGTGGGAGCTCAACGAGGCGTTCGCCAGCCAGGTGCTCTACTGCCGCGACAAGCTCGGCATCCCGCAGGAGAAGCTCAACGTCGACGGCGGCGCCATCGCCATCGGCCACCCCTACGGCATGTCTGGCGCGCGCATGACGGGCCACGCGCTCATCGAGGGCAAGCGGCGCGGCGTCAAGTACGCCGTCGTCACCATGTGCATCGGCGGCGGCCAGGGCGCTGCCGGCCTGTTCGAGATCGTCTGAGGAGGACGCGATGGATCTGCGCTTCAGCCCCGAGGAGAACAAGTTCCGCGAGGAGCTGCGCACCTTCTTCCGCGAAAAGGTGCCGGCCTCGATCCGCAACAAGGTGATGGAGAGCCAGCACCTGAGCAAGGCGGAGCTTGTGCAATCGCACAAGATCCTGCATGCCCAGGGCCTGACCGTGCCGCATTGGCCGAAGGAGTGGGGCGGCGCCGATTGGACGCCCGTGCAGCACTACATCTACACGGAGGAGCTGCAGTTCAACGGCGTGCCGCAGCCGCTGCCCTTCAACGTGTCGATGTGCGGCCCGGTCGTCATCGCCTTCGGCACCGAGGAGCAGAAGAAGCGCTTCCTGCCGCGCATGGCCTCCCTCGACGACTGGTGGTGCCAGGGCTTCTCGGAGCCCGGCGCCGGCTCCGATCTCGCCGGCCTGAAGACGGCCGCCGTACGCCAGGGCGACCACTATATTGTCAACGGGCAGAAGACGTGGACTACGCTCGCCCAGTACGCGGACTGGATCTTCTGCCTCTGCCGCACGGACCCCAGCGCCAAGAAGCAGCTCGGCATCTCCTTCATCCTGATCGACATGAAGTCGCCCGGCATCACGGTGCGGCCGATCCAGACCATGGACGGCGGGCACGAGGTGAACGAGGTGTTCTTCGACGACGTCAAGGTGCCGGTCGAGAACCTGATCGGCCAGGAGCATCG
>DATFCC010000287.1:0-4808 GCA_035253505.1 Hyphomicrobiaceae bacterium | reverse complement strand
CACGCCGGCGGCCTCGAGCTTGCCGACGTGATCGTCGAGGTGGACGGCCACGTGATCACGGGTATCGACGACATCTTCCGCGTGCTGGACGGGAGCCGCATCGACAAGCGGGTTTCCATCCGCATCCTGCGCGAAGGCAAGCTCAACACCATCGAGATCATCCCGACCGAGCGCCTGCCGTAGAGCGTTGCTGGGCGGGATGGCGAGCCGGCTGACGCCCACGCGCCGCGTGTCCGAGGCAGCGCCAGGCACGCGGCGATTGTTCGCAACGCAGGCCCGCCGCGCTCACTCCGGTCGATGCCAGTCGCGCTCAAGCCGGGTTGGGATGCCACCAGCGACCCGCCACCACGACCCCCTCGGACACGATCCGGCGATTGCCCGCCAGGTGCTCGCCCACGACGTCGACGTAGTCGAAGCTCCCCTCCTTCACCGACAGCAGGGTGGCATCGCCGGCGCTGCCGGGCTTGAGGCTGCCGAGCTCGGGGCGCTTCAGCGCCATCGCCGCATTGACGGTCGAGGCGGCGATCACGTCGCGCAGCTCCATGCCGATGCACAGGAACTTCGACATGGTGGTCACCTGGTCGTAGGCCGGACCGTCGATGCAGAGCTGGTGCACGTCCGACGAAATGGTGTCGGGCAGGAAGCCGTTGGCCAGCATCGCTCGCGCCGTCTTGAAGGCGAACGAGCCCTTGCCGTGGCCGATGTCGAACTTCACGCCGCGCTTGCGCGCGTCCAGCACCTCCTTCTTCACGGTGCCCTGGTGCGTTGCCGGCGAGTTGGGGAACGGCCGGAACGCATGGGTGAGGATGTCGCCCGGCCGCAGCATGCCGATCACCTCCTCATAGCTCGGCGGGGGGTGATCGATGTGCGCCATGAGGGGCATGCCCACCGCATCCGCCACCTCGAGCGCGATCTGCAAGGGCACGGCGCCGGAGCGGCCCGATGCGTGCAGGCCCACGCGCACCTTGATGCCGACGATGACGTCGCGGTTGGCGTTGGCCACTTCGACCGCATCGATCGGGTTCATCAGCCGGATCTCCTCGCTCTCGCCGACCATGACGCGGTTGGAGAAACCGAAGATGCCGGCGTGGGAGACATGCAGATACGCCAGGATGCGCACCTGCGAGCGGTCGATCACGTGCTTGCGGAAGCCGGCGAAGTTGCCGGGCCCGGCGCTGCCGGTATCGACCGAAGTCGTCACGCCCGAGGTGCGGCAGAACTCTTCCGCATCGATGCCGAGCGACGTGCCGCCCCAATAGACGTGGGTGTGCAGGTCGATGAGCCCCGGCGCAACGATCAGGCCGGAAACGTCGCGGACCATGGTGCCGCTTGCTGCCTCGAGCCTCGGCCCGACCTTGGCAACTTTGCCCCCCGCGAAGGCGACGTCGCTGATGGCGTCGAGGTTCTGGGAGGGATCGATCACCCGCCCCCCGCGCAGGATGAGATCGTAGGTCATGGGTCCGCTCGCTGTTGCTTCGAAGGCCGGCGCCTGTTCCTAGCAGATCGACGGATTTGCCGTCACTGCCGGGCCCGCAAAGTTGCGCCGTCCCGGCCGCCGCTTCCATGCCTAACTCTGGCCCACTGGCATGCTATTGGAAACCTTGCGGCCGTCCGCGCCGTATGCCGGGTCGATGAATGCTTCCGGCAGTCCATGAGGGAAGACCGGGCATGAATAGCGCATCGCTTTGGAGGCCGTCGTGGCTCGCGCTCGCCCTTCTCGGCTGCGCTGCCCTGGCGGCGCCCGCTGCCGCTCTCGAGGAGGGGGCGGGCGAGGCCAAGGCCATCGACGCCTGCGACAAGCGCCTGTGCACGATCCTCCAGGGCAAGGAGACGAAGGGCGACGACCTGAAGTGCGACCTCACGAAGACCTGGGCCAGGTCGACCCTCAAGGAGGCGGATCAGCGGCAGGTGCAGTGGACGTTCGGCGATGCCCGCTGCAGCGTCCAGATCGACGTCAGCCGGGCCACCATCGTCCAGGCCATCTCGGCGGGAGGCAAGCTGTGGGTTCCGCCGCACACGGCCAGATGCGTCGTGGAGCAGGACGGCGGGGTCAAGAACGTCACGGCGACGGTGGCACCCAAGATCGTCTTCAAGGACGGCAAGGCCGTGAAGGTATGGATCAACGTGCTGAAGCTCGACGGCCCGGGCAGCATCACGTCGACCCTGTCGGCAGCGGCACAGCTCAACGACAGCATCGGCCTCTTTCATCGCGCGATGCTGAAGTCCATCAACGGCTACATCTACAAGCACTGTCCCAAGTACCATCCGCTCGCCCAGGCCCCTGCCGCCGCTCCGCCGAAGGCGGCCAAGGCGGCGGCCCCGTCCGCTCCGCCGCCCGCGAAAAAAGCGGCCGAATGAGCGATTTCGCGGAAAATGCGCGTTCAAGAGACGGATGACAGCCCGTCCACCCGAGGGCTAGATTAACCTTTGCAACGCGCGCCGCTCGCGAGGGCGAGCCTGGCGATATAGTCAGCCATCGGGGGACGCGCGATCAGGGATGCGGGATTTAGGGGGTTTGGCGGAGGATTGTCCGTGCGTCGCAATATCATCGTGGCTTGCGTCGCGCTGTGCCTGTTGGCGCTGCTCGGCATGCTCACCGTACGTTCGCAATTTGCAACGATGCTGCTCGCCAGCATCGCCGGGCCGAGCGAGCCCGCGCAGAAGCCGGCGGCAAGACGGCTCGCAGCCGTCGAGGCGGCTGCCGTTCCCCAGGACAATCGTCCCGTCGCGACGCGCGCGGAGCCGAAGCCCGGCTCCTCGTTCGATGTGGTGCGCATCGATCCGGAAGGGGCATCGGTGTTTGCCGGGCGTGCGCCGGCCAACTCCGAGGTGACCATCGTCGCCAACGACACGGCCATCGCCACGGCCAAGGCGAATGAGGACGGTCAGTGGTCGACCGTCATCGAGCGCAAGTTCGCGTCGGGCAGCTATCAGCTCTCGCTCAAGAGCAAGCCCGAGGGAGCGGCCACGGCCGCGCCCGGGCAGGCGGTCAGCATAACGATTGCATCGTCGGCCAGGCCCGAGGCCGTGCTGCAGGCGGGCACGGTGATACCGCATGCGCCGGCGCCCATCCTCTTTCCCTACAACGAGGCGGACATCACCGGCGTCGGCCAGGCGCAGGCGGCGGCCCTCCGCGATTTCCTCCGCCAGCAGAAGCCGGAGATCATCATCCTCAGCGGCCATGCCGACGCACGCGGCTCCGACGGCTACAACATGGAGCTCTCGCGCCACCGCCTGGAGCGGGTCTCCCAGTTCCTGCGCTCGGCGGGATATACCGGCAAGATCCAGTTGATACCGAAAGGTGCGCGCGAGCCCTTCGCCAGTGCAGACCGCGACAAGCTGCCCAAGGACGAGGTCTTCCAGCTCGACCGTCGTGTCGAGGTGATGCGCTGGGCACAGTAGCCCCGTCTGCCTGACGATTGCCGGCGAGGTGCGCCCGGGTGCCTCGCTTTCCTTCTACTTGACGGGCGCGGGTCCCGGGGCCGGCAGGGCCTCGCGGCGGCCGTCGGCGTGGGTGATGTTGACGTCGAACCACTTGCGCCGCACGTCGTCGTAGTGCGCGTCGGGGTCGTACACCAGCGATGCCAGGCTCAGGTCCTGGGCGTTGAGACGGCCGATCGTCGACAGCACCGTGTAGGAGGCCACCACCACGTTGCGCTGGTCGGTGACCAGGTTCACCTCCGAGTTCAGCAGCTCCTGCTCGGCGTTGAGCACGTCCAGCAGCGTGCGCTGGCCCACCCGCTCCTCCTCGCGCACGCCCGCCAGCGCGATGCGGTTGGCGTTGACCGCGGTCTGGTCCGATTCCACGGCCGCCTTGGCCGCCTGCAGCTGCGCCCACGCCGTCACCACCTGCGCCTGCGCCTCCGTGCGCGCCTGCTCGATCTCCTGCAGGCGCTGCACGTGCGTGTGCTTGGCCTGCCGCACCCGCGCCTCCACCTCCCCGCCCGTATAGAACGGCACCGTCAGCCGGCCCGTCACCGACGTCGATTCGATGGCGTCGATGCCCTGGCCCTGGTCGAAGCGCTTGGAGTAGTTGGCCTCCAGCTGCGCCGACGGCAGCAGCTCGCCCCGCACCAGGTCGATGCTGAAGCGCGCCGCCTGCTCGCGGTAGAGCGCCGCCACCACGCTCGGCGTCTCGCGCAGCGAGATCTCCACGTTCTCCGCCAGCGTCTTGGCCACCAGCCGGCTGGCCGTGGCCTCCACCAGGTTGGAGGGCGGATGGCCGATCACCCGCTCGTAGGTGGCCCGGCTGGTGCGCAGGTTGGCGCGCGCCAGGTCGAGGGCCGCCACCGCCGCCGCGCGGCGCGCCTGCGCCTGCGCCACGTCCGTGCGCGTCACCTCGCCCACATTGAAGCGGTCCTGGGTGGCGCGCAGGTCGCGCGTCAGAACCGTCACGTTGTTCTCGCGCAGGCGCACGATGGCCGTGTCGCGCACCACGTCGCCGAACGCCGTCACCGCCTCCAGCAGCACGCTCTGCTCGGCCAGCCGCAGCGTCTCGCGCCCCGCCCGCACGGTCGCCTCCGCCGCGTTCACCGCGTTCACCGTGCGGAAGCCGCGGAACAGCGGCTGCACCAGGTCCACCTGGTAGCCGCGCGGGTTGCTCTCGCCGGCGGCGGCGCTGCCGGGCTTGGTGTTGACGTTCTGGTAGGAGGTGTCGGCGCTGCCCGTCACCACCGGGCGGTAGCCCGACAGGGCGCGCGGCACCTCCTCGTCGGTGGCGCGCAGCGTGGCCCGCGCCGCATCCAGCCGCGGGTTGAACTTGTAGGCCGACGCCAGCGCCTGCAGCAGCGTCTCCGCCGATGCCGGAA
>DATFCC010000286.1:0-4370 GCA_035253505.1 Hyphomicrobiaceae bacterium | reverse complement strand
TGGGCGGCGCCGCATCCCCGTTAGCGCTTGCGCTCGCGACACGGCGGGTTCACGATGCCGTCACGCGCCCCGGAAGCTCAGGCGCGGGGCGCGCGCGAGCTACGCGTTCCCATTGCCTGAGCGGATCGTGGAGGAACCCATGGGGCAATCCGCCGGCCCAGGCGGCCGCAGCTCCCGCTGCATCGCACTGGTTGGGCCTTATCTCTCCGGCAAGACAACGCTTCTGGAGGCCATCCTCGCGCGCACGGGAGCGGTGACGCGGCAGGGCAAGATCGCCGACAAGAACACGGTGGGCGATGGCGCACCCGAGGCCCGCGATCATGGCATGAGCACCGAGGTCAACGTCGCCGACGTCAGCTTCCTCGGCGACACCTTCACCTTCATCGACTGTCCAGGTTCCATCGAATTCCAGCACGAGGGCGCGCTGGCGCTCACCGGGTGTGATGCGGCCGTCGTGGTCTGCGAGCCGGACCCCAAGCGCGTGCCCGCCTTGCAGCTGATCCTGAAGCAGCTCGAGGACCGCGGCATTCCCCGCTTCCTGTTCCTCAACAAGATCGACAGCTTCGACACGGGCGTGCGCGACATCCTTCCCATCCTGCAGCCGGCGAGCTCCCGTCCGCTGGTGCTGCGGCAGATCCCGATTTGGGAGAACGGCGCCGCCTCCGGCTTCGTCGATCTCGCGCTCGAGCGCGCGTTCGTCTATCGCCCGCATGCCCAGTCCGAGGTGATCGAGATGCCCGCCACCGTCAAGGAGCGGGAAAGCGAGGCGCGCTTCAAGATGCTGGAGCAGCTCGCCGACTACGACGACGAGCTGATGGAGCAGCTTCTCTCCGATGCGCAGCCGCCGCGCGACAAGATATTCGCCGATCTCGTCAAGGAGCTGCGGGAAGGGCTGATCGTGCCCGTGCTGCTGGGGTCGGCCGAGAACGGCAACGGCATCCTGCGCCTGCTGAAGGCGCTGCGCCACGAGGCGCCGTTCGTCGAGAATACGGCTCGGCGCCTGAAGCTCGAGAACGCCAAGTCGGCCGGTCTCGTGCTGAAGACGGTGTACACGCCGCATGGCGGCAAGCTGTCCATCGTGCGCGTCCTGTCCGGCGAGTTCGGCGAGGGAACCGTGGTGCAGGGCGCCAGGTCGGAGGAGCGGGCGGCGGCCGCCTTCTCCATGCTCGGCCAGGACGCGAAAAAGCGCGGAGCCGCCAAGGCGGGCGAGACGGTTGCGCTGGGGCGGCTCGAGAAGGTTGCTTCGGGCGAGACCCTTTCGGCGGAGAAGGCCGGCGGCACGCAGGTCAAGGTGCCGGAGCCACCCGAGCCCGTCTACGGCATCGCCATCGGCGTCAAGGACCGCAAGGACGAGGTGAAGCTCACCGGCGCGCTCGCCCGGCTGATGGAGGAGGATCCCTCGCTGCGCCTGCAGCACGCGAAGGACACGCACCAGATGGTCCTCTGGGGCCAGGGGGAGATGCATCTGCGCGTGGCGCTGGAGCGCCTCAAGCGGAAGTACGGCGTGGAAGCGACATCCAAGCCGCGGCAGGTCCCCTACAAGGAGACGATCAAGAAGGGCGTCGAGATCCGAGGCCGCCACAAGAAGCAGTCCGGCGGGCACGGCCAGTTCGGCGATGTGGTGCTCGACATCAAGCCGCTGCCGCGCGGCTCGGGCTTCCAGTTCGCCGAGAAGATCACCGGCGGCGTGGTCCCAAGGCAGTTCATTCCTTCAGTGGAGATCGGCGTCTCGGACTTCCTGCAACGCGGCACGCTCGGCGGTTTCCCGGTGGTCGACGTGGCGGTCACCCTGCTGGACGGGTCGTATCACTCGGTCGATTCTTCCGACATGGCGTTCCGCCAGGCCGGCCGCATCGCCATGGCCGAGGGCATGCCCAAGTGCAGTCCGGTGCTGCTCGAGCCGATAATGGAGGTGGAGATCGCCATTCCCTCGGATGCGACGGCGCGCGTCAACGGCATTATCCCCCAGCGGCGCGGGCAGATCCTGGGCTTCGATGCGCGCGAGGGCTGGCCCGGCTGGGATGTTGTCCGTGCGCAACTGCCGGAATCGGAGATGGCGGACCTCATCGTCGAGCTGCGGTCGGCGACCGCGGGCGTCGGCACGTTCACGTCCAAGTTCCATCACCTCGCGGAGTTGACGGGCCGTCTCGCCGACAACGTGCTGGCCGAGCACAAGGCGGCTGCCGAGTAGGATCGCCAGCCGCGAGAGCGGGCGGGAGGAGCGGTGTCCGACGACCTCGCTCCTCGATCGAGAGCAAGCGGAGGAGGAAGCTGTGGGTGCCTATCGCCATATCGAAGTCAGGCCGGTCGCAGGCGCGCTTGGCGCTGAGATTTACGGCGCCGACCTGGCAAAGCTCGACGATGCGACGTTTGCCGAGATCAAGGCGGCATGGCTCGAGCACCTGGTCGTCTTTTTCCGCCGCCAGAACATCACGCCGGCGCAGCAGGTCGCCTTCGCCAAGCGCTTCGGGCCGATCCACCACCACCCCTACATGAAGGGCATGGACGACTACCCCGACATTCTCGAGATCATCAAGGAGGAGGGCGACACCAAGGCCTTCGGGGAAGTGTGGCACACCGACCAGGCGTTCAACCCCAAGCCGGCAATGGCCACCATCCTCTACGCCAAGGAGACACCGGATGCGGGCGGTGACACCATGTTCGCCAACATGTATCTGGCCTATGAGACCCTGTCGCAACCGATGAAGCGGATGCTGGCGGGCGTAAAAGGCTGGAATGTCGGCGACCGCAAGAAGCTCATGCAAGGCAATGGCGGCACGGAACGCGCGGGCAACTACGCCGGTAACGAGAAGATGTCGGCCAAATTGCGCGACCCAGGCGACCTGCAGACTGAGTCGGCGCATCCTCTGGTGCGCACCCATCCCGAGACCGGCCGCAAGGCCATCTACATCAGCAACCACACACAGACGCTCGAAGGCTTCAGGATCGCGGAGGCGCGCCCGATCATCGACTTCCTGCGCACTCACGCGGTAGAGCCCGAGCACACCTGCCGTTTCCGCTGGGAAGTCGGCTCGCTGGCGATCTGGGACAACCGCTGCACCCAGCACCGCGCGCTCAACGACTACCAGGGCAAGCGCCGCCGCATGCACCGCATCACGATTGCCGGCGACGTCCCCGTGTGACGGTCGGACCTGCGGACCACCTGTAGGCCGGTCGAGCGCCAGCGAAGGCCCGACGCAGGTTCGGGTGAGGATGTGGCCTTTGCGTTGGGGTCGGCGCTCCGCTTGACCCAACCTGCTGGCTGCGAGCTCAGCGGCGGGCAATGTCCAGCAGGGCGTCCTGGAAGGCGCGGACCGTGCCCGTGTCGTTGAAGAGAGCGCCGCGCCTTTCCTCGATGCGGCCGCGAAGGGCAGTACGCCGGCCACTGTCGGACGCCACCTCTACCGCGAGGTTCACGTAGCCGGCCTCGTCCTCCGCGATCAGCTCGGCAAGTCCCATCTCCTGCAGGATGCCGCCCGCGAGCCGCCCGCGCATGAAGCGGCCCTTGCGCGTGACGACGGGCAGGCCGCATTCCATGGCCTGCATGGCGGTGTTGAAGCCGGAGAACCCGATCGTATCGAGCATCAAATCCGCCCGCTGCATGAGCGCGTAGTAGGCGGCTCGCTCCTGCCAGGGCAGCACCACACAATGGTCCGCGAAGCGCATGCCGCGCTCGGCGAAAGCCTTGCTCAAGCGGCCGATGAGCCTGTCGTTGAGGTACGCCCATGGCGCGCCGGGGTCCTTGAAGAACGCGATCGTGCAGCGGCCGAGCCGCTTGGCGATGGCCGGAAACACCCAATCGTGCTGCGGCGCGTACTTGTATGGCGTGCCGGGCGACAGGAGCAGCGGTGCGTCCGTCTTGATGCCGAGCCGTTCCAGCCTGATCGGCTCGGGATCGACCCTGGACGCGGTGATGCAGCAGCCGAGCCGCGGCAGGCAGATGAGCCGCTCGGTGTAGTGGTCCGCGGCGTCGGGCGGCTCGAGGGAGGCGGCGGAGAAGAAGCAGTCGATCGTCGGCAGGCCGGTCGTGTGCGGGTGGCCCCATGTTACTGCCTGCACCGGGGCGAGGCGCTGGGCGGCCAGGTGCATGATGGTGAGCTCCATGCCGATCTCGGGATAGAGCAGCACGTCGGGCTGGCGGGCGAGAATGCGTTGCGCCCACACGTGGGGCTCGTGCGGGCCCTGATCGAAATGGGCTGCATGCGCGGCGGCCCACTGTGTCTCGCCGTCTCTCAGCGCGCCCAGGTGAAACACCTCGACCTCGACGAAGGCGGGGTCGACATGCGCCATCAGGCCCTTGAGGATCGCGTCCCACACCGAATGCCGGCGCACATGCGCCGACACGATGCCGAGCCGCAGCGGGGTACGGG
>DATFCC010000285.1:0-2126 GCA_035253505.1 Hyphomicrobiaceae bacterium | reverse complement strand
GCTGGTCATTATTTCAGGGCTCCAACGGCAACCCCATTCGTCATCCTCGGGCGTGTCCCGCGGATCCAGCGTTCAGCACTCGCCGGAGCCAGCCCATGGATGGATGGCCGGGACAAGCCCGGCCATGACAACGCTCGCTGGTGCCGAACGCAGGTCATGGCACCATCACCCGTGCACGAACGGCTCGAGGCCGGACAGGCGCATGCGCCGCTCCAGCTTCGGCACCTTGCGCGGCGGATGCTTCTCCACGTGAGCTTTGATCTCGGCGATGTGCTCGGGCGTGGAGCCGCAGCAGCCGCCGACGATGTTCAGCAGACCCTCCTTGGCCCATGGCCCGATCTGGCAGGCCATCTCGTGCGGCCCTTCGTCGTATTCGCCCATGGCGTTCGGCAATCCGGCATTGGGATAGGCGATCACCAGCGTCTCGGCGACGGCGGCGATCTCGGCGAGGTAAGGCCGCATCAGCTCCGCGCCCAGCGCGCAGTTGAGCCCGACGGCGAAAGGCTTCAGGTGCCGGATCGAGAAATAGAAGGCCTCCGGCGTCTGCCCCGACAGCGTGCGGCCCGAGCGGTCGGTGATCGTGCCCGACACGATGACCGGCAGCTCGACGCCGGCCTCGTCGAATACGTTGAGCACGGCGACGCCGGCCGCCTTGGCGTTGAGCGTATCGAACACCGTCTCGATGAGCAGCAAATCGGCGCCCCCTTCGATGAGGCCGCGCGTCTGCTCGCTATAGGCCTCGACCAGCTCATCGAAGGAGATATTGCGAAAGCCCGGGTTGTTGACGTCGGGCGAGATGGAGGCGGTGCGGTTGGTGGGGCCGAGGGGCCCGGCCACGAAGCGCGGCTTGTCCGGCGTCCTGCGCGTGGCCGCATCTGCCGCCTGGCGGGCGAGTCGGGCCGCGGCCAGGTTCATCTCGTAGGCCAGCCCCTCCATGCCATAGTCGGCGAGCGAGATGCGCTGCGCGTTGAAGGTGTTGGCCGAGATGATATCGGAGCCGGCGCCAAGGTAGCCGTCGTGGATCTCCGCGATCACCTCCGGTTTGGTCAGTACGAGGAGGTCGTTGTTGCCCTGCAGCGGCCGCGGGTGATCGGCGAAGCGCGCGCCACGAAACGCGGCTTCGCTCAGCTTGTAGCGCTGGATCATGGTGCCCATGGCACCGTCGATGATCAGGATGCGTTTGGCGGCGGCGGCCTTGAGGGCGGCGATGCGCTGGTCCCGGTTCATGCGTTCACGGCCTCCTTGACGGCGACCGGCTCGGCCCGCAGCCCGAGCAGGTGGCAGATGGCATAGACGAGGTCGGCGCGGTTCAACGTGTAGAAATGGAACTGGCGGATGCCCTGGTCGACGAGATCCAGCACCTGCTCGGCCGCGGTTGCGGCAGCGACGAGATGGGTCGTTTGCGGATCGTTGTCGAGGCCGTCGAAGCGGCGCGCCATCCATGACGGCATGGTCGCACCGCAGCGCCCCGCGAAGCCCGCCACCTGCTTGAAATTGTGGATGGGCACGATGCCCGCAACGATCGGCGCCCAGATGCCGCGCGCGCGCGCCGCCTCCAGGAAGCGCAGATAGTGCGCATTGTCGAAGAAGAACTGCGTGATGATGCGGTTGGCGCCGGCGTCCACCTTGGCCTTGAGGTTGTCGAGGTCGGCGGCGGCGGACGCACTTTCCGGATGGCGCTCGGGATAGCCGGCGACGGACACCTCGAAGCCGCCGCTGCGCTTCAACCCTGCCACCAGCTCGGCTGCATTGGCATAGCCGCCGGGATGCGGCGCATATTTCGTGCCCACGCCGGCTGCGGGATCGCCGCGCAACGCAACAATGTGGCGCACGCCGGCCTGCTTGTAGGCGCGCGCCACCTCGTCGACCTCTTGCCTGGTGGCCTGCACGCAGGTCAGGTGCGCCGCGGGCACGAGCGACGTCTCGCGCGCCAGACGCGCCACGGTGGCGTGCGTGCGCTCGCGCGTGGAGCCGCCTGCGCCGTACGTGACGGAGACGAAGCGCGGGCGCAATGGCTCGAGGCGCCGAATAGCCCCCCACAAAGCCTCTTCCATCTTCTCCGTCTTGGGCGGGAAGAACTCGAAGGAGACGTTGACGTCGCCGTCGCCCACCAACCGGCTGCGACG
>DATFCC010000284.1:0-6003 GCA_035253505.1 Hyphomicrobiaceae bacterium | reverse complement strand
CAACCGGCGCGTGCTGGCGGAAGCCGGCGAGCCCATCAAGTGGTTCTTCGACTCCGGCGTCTCCGAGCTCGGTGACAAGCTCGGTCCCATCCTGTGGCAGTTCGCTCCCACCAAGAAATTCGACCCGGTCGACTTCGGCGCATTCCTCGAGCTGCTGCCGCAGAAGCTCGACGGGCGCAAGCTGCGCCATGTCGTGGAGGTTCGCCACGACTCCTTCTGTGTCCCGGAATTCATCGCGCTGCTGCGCAAGTTCAACACGCCGGTCGTGTTCGCCGACCATCACAAGTATCCGGCGATCGCCGATGCGGTGGGGGATTTCGTCTATGCCCGCCTGCAGAAGGGCGACGATACCATCCCGACCGCCTATCCGCCCAAGGCGCTCGACGCTTGGGCGGAGTGCTCACGCCTCTGGGCACAGGGCGCCGTGCCGGAGGGGCTACCCCTCGCTGCGCAAGACAAGCCCGGCAAGAAGGTGGCACGGGACGTGTTCGTCTATTTCATTCACGAGGCAAAGGTGCGGGCGCCGGCCGCCGCCATGGCCCTGATCGAGCGCCTCAGCAAATAGCGTGTCGACCCTGTCCCCGACCTCGCGGCGCTCGCGCCGCTAGCCTCCGCGATAGCGTATCCATGTCTCGGAGTCGCAGATGAAGGCCACGCAGCCGCGCAGGGTAAGCTTGTCGCCGGCCAGCGTGATGTCGATGTCGTAGCTGTCACCATCCTCGGGATCGTAGACGGAGCCTTTCCATTTGTTGGTTCCGGCAGGACGCCAGCCCTCGAAGATCGGCAGGCCGATGATCGGCCGATCGCGCAGGCTGCGGTTCTTGTTGGCCTTGTCCGTCTGCGGTTTGCCGCTCTTGTCGTTCGGCTCGCTGATCCACACGATCGTTCCGCACAGTCCCTGCTTGGGCGGCGCGCAATTGACGATCTCGACGCGGCCCTTGCCCTTGTCCGTCGACCACAGGCCGAGAATCCCCTGGTCCTGCGCGGCCGCAGCACCAGCCGACGCGACCAGGAAGAGCGCGCCTGCGACAAGCGGAATGGCAGGAAGCATGTGTCGACCTCATTGAGGTGGATGCCGACAGTCGCGCCGGCAGCGCGAAACGGGCCTTCCCTCGCAGGTTCACCCGTGGGGGTCAAGCCGCTTGTCCGTCTGCCTCCGGATCGCCCAAGATGCCGCCGATTTTGCGCCGCATTTTATGCTCTCCCGCCCATGAGACATCGCTCTGCAGAGCGTCGGTACGCGTGACGGCGGCCCCGATGTCATGCCGCCGCTCACGCCTTGGTGGCGCCAGGCCCTCCGGCACCGACCTCGACCAGCCTCTGGGCCACCGCCAGCCGGCCATGATCGTCGATGGCGCGAACGGTGATCCGGTGCACGCCGGGACCCAGATCGGCCGGGAGCGGCGCTCTCCATACGTGCGAGGAGGGCAGTGCCTGCACCCAGGGTTTCTGCACGCTTGCGGAGCGCGCGAAAAGGCGGAGGACGTAGGGATCGGGTATCTGCGCCCGCTGCAGAGTGATAGGGGCGCCGGGGCGTCCTGCGATCTCGCACGAGACGGTCGTGCGCGGCCCGCCATCGAAGACGTTCACGACCAGGTCACAGCCCGGCAGATCGCTGGCGGCGATGGGCTCGGCGCCGGCATTGCCCGTGCCGGCGTGGTACGACGGCCCTCGGCGCAGCGCCGGCCCATCCACAACGACACGCAGCGGGCCGCCGAAGGCGTGAAGCGGGACAGGCAGTCCGAGCCGTCGACCGACAGGATGTGGTACCCGTTCGGGTTTCCGTCCGCGCTGTCGGCCGAAGGAATGCCGCGGCTGTCGAGCGGGCCGCCCCACCACGCGCCCGAAGCTGCCGTCAGCACATGGTGATGATGCGGCGCGTAAATGCCGTCGGCTCCCTTCCAGGCCAGG
The DNA here is from genome assembly GCA_035253505.1 of Hyphomicrobiaceae bacterium. Taxonomy (GTDB): domain Bacteria; phylum Pseudomonadota; class Alphaproteobacteria; order Rhizobiales; family Hyphomicrobiaceae; genus AWTP1-13. The sequence continues at coordinate 4,092 of DATFCC010000284.1, read as the reverse complement.
TAGTGGTGCTCGGTCAGGTGCATGTGCCCGGCGAAGCTCACCGCGTGCGGGCGTGCCCGCAGCAGACGCAGCAGGGCATCGCGATCGGCCGTGTTGTCACCCGGATTGGCGGGGTCCTGATAGGTCTCGAGCGGAATGTGCATCGACACGACCACGAGCTGCTCGCGTGGCACATGCGCCAGCACGTTGCGCACGAATTGAAGCTGCCGCTCGCCGATCCGTCCACAGTAGCTTCCGCTGTGGCCGAAATAGAAGACGTTGTCGAGGACGATGAAGGTGGTGCCGGCATACTGAAAGGCATAGTGCCGCGCTCCGAACACGCGCTGCCACGTGTCCCGCGAGGCCGCATCGTCCCTGGCGCCTGGGTCGATGTCGTGGTTGCCGGGGCAGTGGTGCCAGGGGATGCCCGTGGCGCCCATGATCTCCAGGTAGCGCGGATAGAGCGCGTGGTTGTCGAAGACGACATCGCCGTGGTTGATGCCGAAGGCGGCCGTAGAGCCGAGGGTGCTCGCCACGATGTCGTCCCGGAGGTAGCCGAGCTCGATGTCATTGGCGGGCTGCGTGTCGGCGAACATGAGCACATCGAAGCGCGGGGGCTCCTCCCGCCGGGTGAGGGCGAAATCCAGCGGATCGGAGAGACAGGCTTGACCGGCGGTGCCTCCGCAGCGGTGTGAGAATCTGGGAACGCCGCCCTTGCCGGTGCGCGTTGCCCAGTGCGCCGGCTTGATGACGAAGACACTCTCGCCCTCGGCCACCGGCAGCCGCCAGCCGCCGTCGCTGCCGGTCAGCACGACGTCGCGGCCGTTGGAGACCATCACCCCCGCGATCCCGCGCTGGCCGGCCCCCCGCCTCCCGCTGCCATCGCAATCCTCGAATACCTGCCCGCTTGCAGCGAACACGGAACGGGCGTGTGCGGCACGGGGAAGCAGTGCCCCCGCCGCCGAGGCGCCGGCCGCCCCAAGAACCTCTCTGCGCGTCGACCCTGCGCGCCGCGTTTCACGATCCATGCGCTCCCCGGTCGTGATGTCAAAACCCCGAATCGCCAATACGCTATGGGCGGGGCATGACCTGCACTTGAAGCTTCCGTGTAGGGGGCATGACAGAGGCGTGCGGGCAGCGGGTTGCGGCGGCATGCGCCTTTCGGGGGCGCCACCCCCGCAGCCTTTGCGGCCGCACTTGCACAATCCGGCGCAGGGGCCTACTTAGGCGTGCCGGCCGCGGGCCACCGCAGCCGGCTTCCCGACACCCATGGGGCCGTAGCTCAGTTGGGAGAGCGCGTGAATGGCATTCACGAGGTCACCGGTTCGATCCCGGTCGGCTCCACCAGGAAGCAGCGTCATTGGGCTGGCGCCGGCGCCGCGCTCTTCTCCAGTTGCCGGCGCAGCATGCCCTCCAGGGCTTCGCGGGCGACCTTGCGCGTGTTCGGATCGTTGGCGGCACTCTCGGCAATGCGCGCCAGCGTTTCGGCAACCTCCTTCTGAATGACGGGGTCCTTGGCCGCCTTCTCCGCCGCCCCTGCGGCCACCTTCACCGCCTGGCGCTGAAGCTCGGGATTGTTGGCGGCCCGCTGACCGACCCGGACGAGCAGGCGCTGCACACCCGGCCGGTTGGCGATTTTCGTGCCGGCCTGCACCAGGCGGTTCTCGATGCGCCGGCGGAGCTCTCCGGCGTCCGCATGGCCCGACACCAACGAGAGGATGACGACGGTCATTGCTGCGGCCCAGAAGTGCTTCGCTTGCATTGCAGTCTCCTTGCAGCCGGATGTCCTTCACTGCAAAGACTAGCTGACGAGACGCCTTGCTCAGATTACGCAGGTAACAGTTGCGTGAAATTCAGTGAACGGTGCTCCGCTCCCTGAGAGATATTGGCCGGTTCACTGCTGATTCGCTCAGCCCGCGTTGACGGCGAGGGTTGCGGCGGCGTTCGGGTCGGGCCACGGCGGCAGCGGCGGCAGACCCAGCACGATGCGCACCGGTGCAAATGATCGGCGATGAACGGGGGAAGCACCGAGCGCCTTCAGCGCGGCAAGGTGCTCGGGGACGGGATAGCCCTTGTGCTTGGCGAAACCGTAGCCGGGGTACCGCTCATCGAGCTCGCGCATGCGTGCATCGCGCGCGGTCTTGGCCAGGATCGACGCTGCCGCGATCGTGAGGCTCTTGCAGTCGCCTTTGATGATGCGCTCTTGCGGTATCGGCAGCTCCTTGAGGCGGCGGCCGTCGAGCAGAACGTGCTGCGGTGCGAGCGCGAGGCCGTCGATGGCGCGGCGCATGGCGAGAAGGCCGGCCCAGTAGATGTTGATGGCATCGATCTCGCCGGCCTCGGCGAAACCCACCGCCCACGCGACCGCCGTCCGCTTGATCTCGTCCGCCAGACGGTCGCGTGTGGCGGCATCGAGCTTCTTGGAATCGTCGACGCCGGCAATTCGTGTTCCCGGTGCGAGCACCACGGCAGCGGCCGACACGGGTCCCGCAAGCGGGCTCATGCCTGCTTCGTCGACGCCGGCGACGTGCGTGACGCCGCGGGCCCACAGCGCGCTCTCGAAACGCAGCAGATTGCGCAGGCGCTGCCCTTCCGAGCGATTGGCGAAGCGCCGCCGCCCGACCGCATCGAGGATCGCCCTGGCACCTTGGCGCGGATCGGCCCTCAACGCGGCTTCCGTGGCGCCATCGAGGGGGCGGCCCTCGACGACGTGACGCTGGTGAAGCTCGGCAAGGGCTATGCGGCACTGAGCTATGGCTGCCCCCTGTTCAACCGTCGCGCCACCCGCAGGTGGAGCGTGACCATCGGCACCTGCCCAATCCATCACCGGTCGCCCGCCGCTGCAAGGGAACCGGTGCGTTTCCTCGCGATTGTCTACAGGTCTTGCCGGTGGCGGGCCCGCCGGCGAAGCTGAGGCGCTGGCGGACCATTTTGAAACCGTTGCGCAATTGCGACTGTCACAAAACTTTTGCACGGCTGCGCTTTATGACCCGCGCGACTTGGCCGACGGGGCCTGGCGTGGCGCCTGGAACCGTCATCGCGACCAACGAGGTCCTAAAATGCGGAATATGGTTTCTGGTCTCGCGCGGGCGGTGACGCTCGCCAGCGTGCTTGCGGCTGCCGGAACGGGTGCCAGCGCCGCCGACATCTCCGGCGCCGGCGCGACCTTCCCCTATCCGATCTATGCGAAGTGGGCGGATGCATACAAGAAGGAGACCAACGTCGGCCTCAACTACCAGTCGATCGGCTCGGGTGGGGGCATCAAGCAGATCCAGAACAAGACAGTCACGTTCGGCGCCACCGACGCGCCGCTCAAGGGCGAGGACCTCAACAAGTTCGGCCTGGCACAGTTCCCCGCGGTCATGGGCGGCATTGTGCCAGTGGTCAACATCGAGGGCGTGAAGCCCGGCGAGCTGGTGCTCGACGGGCCCACCTTGGCCAAGATCTTCCTGGGCGAAGTCAAGAGCTGGAACGATCCGGCCATCGCCAAGCTCAATCCCGACGCCAAGCTGCCGAGCCAGGCGATTGCCGTCGTCCACCGATCGGACGGATCCGGCACCACCTTCAACTTCGTCTACTACCTCGCCGACGTGAGCCCCGACTGGAAATCGAAGGTCGGTGTCAGCACCGCAGTGCAGTGGCCGGTCGGCATCGGCGCCAAGGGCAACGAGGGTGTCGCCAACAACGTCGCCAATACCAAGGGCTCGATCGGCTACGTCGAATACGCCTACGCCAAGCAGAACAAGCTCATCTTCACGAAGATGATCAACAAGGACGGCAAGGTGGTGTCCCCGACATCTGAGACCTTCCAGGCTGCGGCGGCCAACGCCGACTGGAAGTCACAGCCCGGCTTCGGCGTCATCCTCGCCAACGAGCCCGGCGAGAAATCGTGGCCCATGACGGCGGCGACCTGGATCCTTGTCTACAAGCAGCCGCAGGATCCCGCCGCCACCGGCGAGGCGCTGAAGTTTTTTGCCTGGGCCTACAAGAGCGGCGACAAGATGGCCGAGGAGCTGGACTACGTTCCGGTGCCGGACAAGGTGGTCAAGGACATCCAGGCGAGCTGGGCCGCTGACATCAAGGATTCCGCCGGCAAGCCTCTCTTCACCAACT
>DATFCC010000283.1:0-21939 GCA_035253505.1 Hyphomicrobiaceae bacterium | reverse complement strand
GTGCGCGGCGCGTCTACGCGAGCTTCAAGTTCTTCCTCTACACGCTGCTCGGGTCCGTGCTGATGCTGCTCGCCATGATGGCGATGTACTGGCATGCCCAGACCACGGACATCCCGACGCTGCTCGCCCACAAGTTCCCGTCCGGCATGCAGTGGTGGCTGTGGCTCGCCTTCTTCGCCTCGTTTGCGGTGAAAATGCCCATGTGGCCGGTGCACACCTGGCTGCCCGACGCCCACGTGGAGGCGCCGACCGCCGGTTCCGTCATTCTCGCCGGCATCCTGCTGAAGATGGGCGGCTATGGCTTCCTGCGCTTCTCCTTGCCGATGTTTCCGGTGGCGAGCCAGGAGTTCGCGCCGTTCGTATTCGTGCTGTCGGTGGTGGCCATCGTCTACACCTCGTTCGTGGCCCTGGCTCAGGAGGACGTGAAGAAGCTCATCGCCTACTCGTCCGTGGCGCACATGGGCTTCGTCACCATGGGCATTTTCACCTTCACCGTGCAGGGCGTTGACGGCGCCATCTTCCAGATGCTGTCGCACGGGCTCGTGTCGGCGGCGCTGTTCCTCTGCGTCGGCGTGGTCTACGACCGCATGCACACGCGCGAGATCGCAGCCTATGGTGGGCTCGTCAATCGCATGCCTCTCTACGCCGCCACCTTCATGGTGTTCACGCTTGCCAATGTCGGGCTGCCCGGCACCAGCGGCTTCATCGGCGAGTTCCTGACGCTCGTCGGCGCCTTCAAGGCCAATACCTGGGTCGCGTTCCTGGCCACGACCGGCGTCATCCTCTCGGCCGCCTACGCGCTCTATCTCTACCGGAGCATGATCTACGGGCCGCTCGAGAAGCCGGCGCTGCGCAACATTCCGGACATGAATTTCCGCGAGGTGCTGGTGTTCACGCCCCTGGTGCTGCTTGTCCTGCTGTTCGGCTTCTACCCGGCACCTCTGCTCGACGTGACGGCCGTGTCGGTGAAGAAGCTCGTCTCCAACTACGAGACCGCCATCCGCGCGGCCTCCGCCATGAGCGGGCGGTGATAAGCATGGTCCTGGCAAAGCCGGCAACGTTGTCATACCGGGGCTTGTCCCCGGTATCCAACCATCCGCTGGCGCCGGAGCGAGCGGCGAGATGGATCCCGGCGACGAGCGCCGGGATGACCGTTGGCGGGCGTGGGGAGCGGAGCGGCACAGCATGAGCCAGCTCGTGGATAGCTATTGGTTGATCGCGCCGGAGATCGTGCTGGTTTTCGGCGCCATGGCCCTGCTGATGCTGGGCGTGTTCCGTCCTGAGAACGATCGCGAGGCGGAGACCATCGGCTGGCTCGCCATCGTGGTGCTCATGGTGGCGGCGTGGCTGGTCCTGGAGCAGCCCGGGGGGCGCCAGACCCTGTTTCAGGGCGGCTTCGTCGTCGACGGTTTCGCCCGCTTCATGAAGGTGCTGACGCTGGTGGCGAGCGCCGCTGCATTGCTGCTGTCGTTCGACTACCTGCGCGAGACCCGCTCGCACAAGTTCGAGTATCCGGTGCTGCTGCTGCTCGCCACCGCCGGCATGATGATGATGATCTCCGCCAACGATCTCATCGCGCTCTATCTGGGCCTGGAGCTGCAGAGCCTGGCGCTCTACGTGGTGGCCGCCATCCGCCGCGACGACGTCCGCTCCAGCGAGGCCGGCCTCAAGTATTTCGTGCTGGGGGCGCTCTCATCGGGAATGCTGCTCTACGGCGCCTCCCTCATCTACGGCTTTACCGGCTCGACGAGCTTCGCGGCCATTGCCGCCGCTGCCAAGGCCACCACGGCGGCGCAGGATATCGGCCTCATCATCGGGCTGGTGTTCCTCCTGGTCGGCCTTGCCTTCAAGATCTCGGCCGTTCCGTTCCACATGTGGACGCCGGACGTCTACGAGGGCGCGCCGACGCCGGTCACGGCGTTTTTCGCCGCCGCGCCCAAGGCGGCGGCCGTGGCGCTGCTGATGCGGGTGACGCTGGGCGCTTTCGGCGGCATCGGACCGCAGTGGCAGCAGGTGGTGAGCGTGCTCGCCATCGCCTCCATGGGGCTCGGCGCCTTCGCCGCCATCGGCCAGACCAACATCAAGCGGCTGCTGGCCTATTCCGCCATCGGCAACATCGGCTATGCGCTGATCGGGTTGGCGGCGGGCTCGCCGGAGGGCGCGCGCGGCGTCATCATCTACATGGTGATCTACGTCGCCATGACGCTCGGCGCCTTCGCCTGCGTCCTGGCCATGCGCCGCCCGCAAGGGATGGTGGAGGAGATCGACGAGCTGGCGGGCCTGTCCGAGACCAATCTCGGCATGGCCACCGTGCTCGGCATCCTGATGTTCTCGCTTGCCGGCATCCCGCCGCTCGCCGGCTTCTTCGCCAAGTTCTACGTGTTCGCGGCCGCCGTGAAGGAAGGCTTGTGGCCTCTCGCCGTCCTGGGCGTGCTCGCCAGCGTCGTCGGTGCCTATTACTACGTACGGATCGTCAAGATCATGTTCTTCGACGAGGCCAAGGAGAAGTTTCTCGCGGTTCCCGCCAAGGCGGCGCTGGTGATGGGGCTGTCAGGTCTTTTCGTGCTTCTCTACGTGCTCTGGCCGGCAGCCCTCGTCGCCGGTGCGGACGCTGCGGCCAAGACGTTGTTCCAGTAGACTCATAGGGACGATCGCGATGAGGCAACGCGAATGCGCCAGTGACCGGTCCCGTCGGCTGCGCGCTTCTCGCAGCCCGACCTTCGGCTGACGCCGATGGTGCCGTACACCTATCGCAGCGTGATCCTCGAGGAAGCGGGTTCCACCAACACCGAGGCCTTCGCACAAGGAGCGGCCGGCGAGGCGGGGCCGTTGTGGGTCATGGCGCGACGGCAGACCCAGGGCCGCGGCCGCTCGGGCCGCACATGGACATCCGATACCGGCAATCTCTACGCCAGCTTGCTGCAGAGGCTCAGGTGCTCGCAGAAGGTCGTGCACCATCTCTCGCTGCTCGCCGGCGTCGCCGTGGTCGATGCCATTGTGGGTGCCACCGGAAGGCGGGTGCCCGGGCTGCGCCTGAAGTGGCCCAACGATGTCTTGATCGGGGAGGCGAAGTGTGCGGGCATACTGCCCGAAAGCCAGGTGTGGGCCGCGGGCCCGGAGGTGGTGGTCGTGGTCGGCATCGGCATCAATCTGGCGTCGCATCCCGCCGGGTTGGGCCGTGCGGTTACGCATCTTGCCGAGCATGGCGTGCCGATCGCGCCCGAGGCCATGCTCCGTTTCCTCGCCCAGGCGATGGACCGCTGGATCGGCATATGGGACTGCGGCGGCGGCTTCGCCACGATACGCACCGCGTGGCTCGATCGGGCCGGCGCCGTCGGCGAGCCTTTGAGCGTCGACACCGGCCGCGAGCGCATCGCGGGCACGTTCCACGATCTCGACGAGGGCGGGGCGCTCATTCTGCGTGATGGCCGTGGCGCCTATCGGACGCTGACCTTCGGCGATGTGACGCTCGCGCAAGCGTCCGACAAGGACCGCGGCTGATGGCGGACGCGCGCGACAGGGCGCCTGACGACGAGCTGGTCTTCATGGCGCTCGGCGGCATCGGCGAGATCGGCATGAATTGCTATGTCTACGGCTTCGGGCCCGCCGATGCCCGCCAGTGGCTCATGGTCGACCTCGGCATAACGTTTCCCGAGGGCGAGAACGATCCCGGCATCGACGTGATCCTTCCCGACCTGCGCTTCATCGAGGCGGAACGGAAGAATCTGGCTGGCATCGTGCTGACCCACGCGCACGAGGACCACATCGGCGCCGTCATAGAGCTGTGGCCGCGGCTGCGGGTGCCGATCTATGCAACCCCGTTCACCGCGGCCATGCTCAAGTCGAAAGTCGCCGAGTTCGGCGGCAAGCTCGAGCTGCCAATCGAGGAGGTCCCCCTCAACGCGCGCTTCGACGTCGGCCCGTTCGCAATCGAGCTGGTCGCGGTCGCGCATTCGATCCCGGAGCCCTATGCCGTCGCCATCCGGACACCTCTCGGCCTGGTGCTGCATACGGGCGACTGGAAGCTCGACGCGACGCCGACGGTGGGCTTGCCGACGGACGAGAGCCGGCTGCGGCAGCTCGGCAGCGAGGGTGTGCTGGCGATGGTGTGCGATTCCACCAACGCGTTGCGCGAGGGGCGATCCCCCTCGGAGCGGGACGTGGCGCACACGCTCCAAGGCCTCATTGCCGGCGCCAAGCGGCGAGTGGCGGTGACGATCTTTGCTTCCAACGTCGCCCGCATCAAGGCCGTGGCGGAGGCTGCCCGCGCGGCCGGCCGCCAGCTCGTCGTTGCCGGCCGCGCCATGCACCGCGTGATCGAGGTGGCGCGGGAGACGGGCTATCTGCCCGCCGACTTCAAGTATCACGACCAGCAGCACTTCTCCTACCTGGAGCGCCACGAGGTGGTGCTGTTGTGCACCGGCAGCCAGGGCGAGCCGCGCGCGGCCCTGGCGCGCATCGCCGACGACCAGCATCCCGACGTCGGGCTCGGCGACGGCGATCTCGTCATCTTCTCCTCGCGCACCATTCCCGGCAACGAACGCCCGGTCGGCCGCATTCAGAACGCGCTCATCGATCTCGGCTGCGAGATCGTCACCGACGCCGATGCGCTGGTGCATGTCACCGGCCATCCGCGGCGCGAGGAGCTGGTCGAAATGTACGGCTGGGTGAAGCCGCATATTGCGATTCCCATGCACGGCGAGGCGCGGCATCTGCACGAGCACGCCAAACTCGCACGCGCCGCCGGGGTGGCGAAGGTGATGGAGCCCCGCAACGGCGACATGGTGAGGCTGGCACCCGGGCCGGCCGAGTTCATCGACGAGGCGCCGGTGGGACGCCTGTTCCGCGACGGCAATCTCCTGGTGCCGGCGGACGACGGACCCGTGCGCGAGCGCCGCTCGCTGGCCTACGCCGGCATGGTGGTGGTGGCACTGCTGCGGTCGGGCCGGGGAGAAGTGGTTTCGGAAGCCGAGGTCCTGCTCGACGGTGTCCCCGCGGCGGACGCCAATGGGCGCCCGATGGCCGACATCGTCAGGGTTGCCGTCGAGGGCACCATCACCAGCATTCCGCGCGACCGCCGGCGCGACGGGGAGATGGTGCGGGAGGCCGTGCGCCGGTCGGTGCGGTCAGCGGTGGAGCGCGCCTGGGGCAAGCGGCCAGTCGCCAAAGTGCTCCTGTTGCGCGCCATCCGCTGACTCGGTAGCGCGAATGTCGGCCCACCGCCGCGACAGTTCGGTTCGCGCATTGCCGGGCCGGCGCTATGATGCGGCAGCACCGGGAGCAAGGCTCATGATCGGACGTCTCAACCATGTCGCCATCGCCGTGCCGGATCTGGCGGCCGCCGCGGCGCAGTATGCGACCACGCTGGGCGCCGAGGTGTCGGAGCCGTCCCCGCAGCCCGAGCACGGGGTCACTGTCGTATTCGTCAATCTGCCGAATACCAAGGTCGAGTTGCTGGAGCCGTTGGGTGACAAATCGCCGATCGCCGCCTTCCTGCAGCGCAGCCCCGCAGGTGGCATCCACCATATCTGCTATGAGGTGGCCGACATTCGTGCCGCGCGCGACCAGCTCAAGGCTGCGGGCGCGCGCGTGCTCGGCGATGGCGAGCCGAGGATCGGCGCGCACGGCAAGCCCGTATTGTTCCTGCATCCCAAGGACTTCAACGGAACGCTGGTCGAGCTCGAGCAAGCCTGAGGGCGGCGCATGAGCATACCCTTCGCCATCGCCATCTACGTCGTCATCTGGTGGACGCTGCTGTTCGCGATCCTGCCGATCGGGGTACGCACGCAGGGAGAGGACGGCGAGGTCGTGCCGGGCACGCCGGAGAGTGCGCCGACGCGGCCGAGGCTCGTGCGCGTCGTTCTGCTGACCACGGTGGTGTCCGCGCTCGTGTTCGCCGCCCTGTGGGCGGCGGTGCGCTGGGGCATCATCGATCTCGAACGGCTGCTGGGTCGGCCGTCGATGATGTAAGTGCGCACAAAAAAGCAAGGCCGGTGGGCCTTGCTCGAGATTGCCGAAGCTGCTTACGACCGCCTGTCGCGCTCATGGGTCGGCGCGCTCTTGCGGAAATCCTTCCCCAGACTTGGGCTCCGAGGCCCCTGCATAACCCGTGGTCTTTGTGACCGTTTTTATGACACGACAGTACCTAAGGCGCGGCCTTCTGTCACCCCCTGAAACCAAGAAAAACCTGCCTGCAATTGTTCTTCTGCGGCAACCATGACATTCGCCCGCGCCCCGAAAATCGGCCCGATGTCACACAGGGGCTGAGCCTGAGCCATCGGGGCGGTCCGGTCGCGATTGCCTCGGCGATGGGAACAGGATATCTACGCGGCGAGCCGTTGGCCCGCCCCGGCGATCGGGACGCGGGCGCATGGGGGTTTAATGTCCCCGACGGGGGCGGCTTTCGCGTCTGCCTAACAATTCATCACGGACGCCCATGCACCTGTCTCGCTTCTTCCTGCCCGTTCTGCGCGAAACGCCCAAGGAGGCGGAGATCGCCTCCCACCAGCTGATGCTGCGCAGCGGCATGATCCGCCAGTCGAGCGCCGGCATCTATTCCTGGCTTCCCCTGGGCTTTCGTGTGCTCACCAAGATCGAGCAGATCGTACGCGAGGAGCAGGATCGGTCCGGCGCCATGGAAATGCTCATGCCGACCATCCAGCCCGCCGAGCTCTGGCGTGAAAGCAAGCGCTACGACGCCTACGGACCGGAGATGCTGCGCTTCAACGACCGGCATGAGCGCGAGATGCTGTACGGGCCGACCAACGAGGAGCTGATCACCCAGATCTTCCGCGACGGCGTGAAGTCCTACCGCGATCTGCCGCGCAATCTGTACCACATCCAGTGGAAGTTCCGCGACGAGGTGCGGCCGCGGTTCGGGGTGATGCGAGGCCGCGAGTTCCTGATGAAGGATGCCTATTCCTTCGATCTGACGGCGGAGGCCGCACGCCACTCCTACAACAAGATGTTCGTCGCCTACCTGCGCACGTTCGCACGGATGGGGCTCAAGTCCATTCCGATGGCGGCGGAGACCGGCCCCATCGGCGGCGACCTGAGCCACGAGTTCATCATCCTGGCCGAAACCGGCGAGAGCCAGGTTTTCTGCCATGCCGACCTGCTGGACGCCCGGCCGCCGGCCGCCGACGTGAACTTCGAGGAGGATCTCTCCGCACTCATTGCGCAGTGGACGGCCCACTACGCGGCGACCGACGAGAAGCACGATCCTGCAACATTCGAGGCGCGGGTGCCGGCCGACAAGCGCGTCACGGCCCGGGGCATCGAGATCGGCCATATTTTCTTCTTCGGCACCAAGTATTCCGAGCCGATGGGTTGCCGGGTGCAGGGGCCGGACGGCGGCATGCTTGCGGTGCAGATGGGGTCCTATGGCGTCGGCGTGTCGCGCCTGGTCGGCGCCATCGTCGAAGCCAGCCACGACTCTGCCGGCATCGTCTGGCCGGTGCCAGTTGCCCCCTTCGAGGTCGGTCTCATCAACCTCAAGGTTGGCGACAAGGATACGGACCGGGCTTGCGCGGACACCTACAACAAGCTGGGCCGGGCCGGCATCTCGGTGCTGTACGACGACACCGAGGACAGGGCCGGTGCGAAGTTTGCGACCATGGACCTCATCGGCCTGCCCTTCCAGCTCATCGTCGGTCCGAAGGGGCTCAAGAGCGGCGAGGTCGAGGTCAAGGAGCGCAAGTCGGGCGAGCGCATGTCGATGACGCCCGACGCCGCGGTGAAACGCCTGATCGAGCTCGTGAGCGCGCGCCGGACGCTCGCCTGACCGCACGGCCGGCGGAGCTAGAGGGGGACAGCCGTTGGCTCGCAAGACCGCGACTGCACTGCCGGCCGACACGCGGCCCTTCGCACCGTTCGAATGGATGCTGGCGCTGCGCTATCTGCGGGCTCGCCGCAAGGAGGGCTTCATCTCCGTGCTGGCCGGGTTCTCGTTTCTCGGCATCCTGCTCGGGGTGTTCACCCTGATCACCGTCATGGCGGTCATGAACGGCTTTCGCAAGGAGCTGTTCAACAAGATCCTGGGCCTCAATGGGCATGTCATCGTCAACAAGATCGGCGGCGATCCCTTCGAGGAATACGACGAGGCCGCCAGGCGCCTGCTGGCGCTGCCGGGCGTCAAGCATGCCATCCCCTTGATTGAGGGGCAGGCCATGGCATCCACGCCGCAGCAGGCGCTGGCGGGGTTCGTGCGTGGCGTGCGCGAGGAGGGGATCAAAAGCCTGCCGCAGATCGCCGACAACATCCGTTTCGGAACGCTCGAGGGCTTCGACAGCCACGAGGGCATTGCCATCGGCACGCGCCTCGCCAATGCCCTGCGCGTGACCGTCGGCGACCCGATCACGCTGGTCTCGCCGCGCGGTGCCGCCACGCCGTTCGGCACGGCACCGCGCATCAAGCCCTACAAGATCGTCGCCATCTTCGAGATGGGCATGGCGGAGTACGACCGCACCATGATCTTCATGCCGCTGGTGGAGGCGCAGCGCTACTTCTCCAAGGGCGATTCCGTCGATGTGCTGGAGGTGCTGGTCGACGATCCCGAGTCGGTGTCCGAGCAGGTGGCGGCCATGAAGCAGGCGGGTCTTCCTTCGCTGCACTTCGCCGACTGGCGCCAGCGCAACGAAAGCTTCTTCAGCGTGCTCGAGGTCGAGCGCAACATGATGTTCATCATTCTGTCGGTGATCGTCGTCGTCGCCGCCTTCAACATCATCTCGGGCCTGATCATGCTGGTGAAGGACAAGGGCCGCGAGATCGGCATTTTGCGCACCATGGGGGCGAGCAAAGGCGCGATCATGCGCGTCTTTCTGATTACCGGGGCCAGCATCGGCGTGGTCGGCACGCTGGCGGGCGCACTGCTGGGCATCCTGTTCTGCTGGAAGATCGACGAGGTCCGCCAGTTCGTGGCGTGGCTGACCAACACCAACCTTTTCCCGGCCGACATCTATTACCTGACCAGGCTGCCCGCCGACATCAACCCGCACACGACGGCCATCATCATCATGATGGCACTGGTGCTGTCGGTTCTGGCAACGCTCTATCCGTCCTGGCGCGCATCCAGACTCGATCCGGTCGAAGCACTGCGCTACGAGTAGTCGGGGCCGCGAGGAGAAGCCAGTGCAGGACGCGACCGCACGTCCGGTATTGCAGTTGCAGGGGCTGGCGCGCACCTTCCGTCAGGGCGATCGCGAAATTGCCGTGCTGCAAGGTGCGTCGGCCGAGCTCTATCCCGGCCAGGCGGTGGCGCTGGTGGGCCCGTCGGGCGCCGGCAAGTCGACCCTGCTGCATATCGCCGGCCTGCTGGAGACGCCCGATGCAGGCCGGGTCATCGTCAGCGGCGCGGATTGCTCGCGCCTCGGCGACGCGGATCGCACCCGGGTACGGCGCACCCAGATGGGCTTCGTCTACCAGTTCCACCAGCTCCTGCCCGAATTCTCCGCGCTAGAGAACGTCCTCATGCCGCAGATGATCCGCGGCGTGCCGCGTCGCGCCGGAGAGGCGCGGGCGCGGCAGCTGCTCTCGATGATGGGCCTCGGCGAGCGGCTCTCCCATCAGCCGGGACAGCTCTCCGGCGGAGAGCAGCAGCGCACGGCGATCGCCCGCGCCCTAGCCAACGCGCCCCGCCTGTTGCTGGCCGACGAGCCGACCGGCAATCTCGACCCGACCACGTCGGGGCATGTCTTCCACGAGCTTCTCGAGCTGATCCGGCACACCGGCGTCGCCATGCTGATGGCCACGCACAACCTGCAGCTTGCCGCTCGCATGCATCGCGTGCTGCGCCTGGAGCGCGGTCAGCTGATCGAGACCAATCCCGCCAGCGTCGGCTGATTGCTTCTGAAGCGGCGCTACGGCAGCTTTACCGTTGTGGATTTTTTGTCGCGGCGCGGGGAAAAACCACTTTACAGCACCCCCCTCAGACCCTATCTCCCGAAGCTTCACACGGCGGCTTCTGCTGGTTCGAGCAGCGCCCTGGTCCAACCCGACTGGTGGAGGTCCCATGCGATGGAAAGGTTTCAGGCTGCGAATGCGCTGATTGGCGCTTGGAATCCCGATCGGCCCGTCATTGGTCTGCGCCCGCATGCCGCCGGCCGGGCCGCGCGGTGGTTCCTCCGGCACTTTCCAGGCGACGTCGCCTACGCCTACAAGGCGAACAGCTCGGTCTTCCTGCTGGGCGCGCTCTACGGCGCCGGTATCCGCAAGTTCGATGTCGCATCGATCCCCGAGATCGAGGACGCGGCGACCATTCCCGGCGCCGAACTGCACTACATGCATCCGGTCAAGTCGCGCCTGGCTATCCGGCGAGCGTTCGCCGAGTTCGGCGTGCGCAGCTTTGCGGTCGACAGCGAGGACGAGCTGAAGAAGATCGCCGAGGAGACGGGCGGTTGCCACGACCTGACGCTTTGGGTGCGGGTTGCCGTTCCCTCGCTCAACAGCAAGATTCCCCTCGAGCGCAAGTTCGGCGTCACGGGCGCCAAGGCGGCGCGCCTGCTGGTCAAGGCGCGGCAGGCGGCCAAGGAGCTCGGCATCACCTTCCACGTCGGTTCGCAGACCGCGACGCCGGAAGCCTACACGACGGCATTGGCCGAGGTCGGCAAGCTGATCGCCAAGGCGGGCGTGGTGCTCGACCGGCTCGACGTGGGCGGCGGGTTTCCCTCGATCTACGAGGCTGACAACCCTCCGGCTCCCCTGTCCGCGTTCATGCGGACGATCGCGGAGGGCGTGGATCGGCTGCCGATCGGCGAGCGCTGCAAGCTGATGTGCGAGCCGGGCCGTGCGCTGGTCGCGGAGGCGGAATCCCTCATCGTGCGGGTCGACGCCCGGCGCGGCAACGAGCTCTTCATCAACGACGGCAGCTACGGCACGCTGTTCGACGCCACGCACATGAACTTCAACTTTCCGGTGCGTCTCGTCGGCGCCGATCCGGCGGAGCCGATGGTGCCCTTCTCGTTCTGGGGGCCCACCTGCGACACGGTGGACTTCATGAAGGGGCCCTTCGTGCTGCCGGCACGGGTCAAGGAAGGGGACTACATCGAGATCGGCAACACCGGTGCCTACGGCCGGGCGATTGCCGGCAATTTCAACGGCTACGGCGCCTTCGACGAGGCCATCCTGCTCGACGAGCCGATGCTGACGATGTATCCGGCCGAAGCGGGGGCCCCCGCGCGGCAAGACGACCGAGAGGCTCAGCAGGTCCAGGCGTGACCACCGCCTTCGACTATCTGCCGCCGGAGCGCAGCTTCCTCGATCCCGTCCGCGTGGACGCCCGCGACCCGGCGGCCGCGCGGGCCGTGGTCATTCCCTTCGGGCTCGAGGCCTCGGTGAGCTACGGGGCCGGTACGGCCAAGGGCCCGGCGGCGATCCTGGCGGCAAGCCAGCAGCTCGAGCTCTACGACGAAGAGCTTGGGCGGGAGCCTTATCGCGACTGGGGCGTGGCGGCCCTCGCCGAGCCGACCATCGCTCAAGGCGTCGCCCCGGCACTCGACCAGCTCGCAGCGATCGTCGCCAAGGTGCTCGACGGAGGGCGCTTCCCCTTCATTCTGGGGGGCGAGCATTCGCTGACGGCCGGTGCCGTGCGGCCGTTCGCGACGCGCCATCCAGGCCTCGTGGTGCTGCAGTTCGACGCCCATGCGGACTTGCGCGACGGATACCTCGGCGAGCCCTACTCCCACGCCGCAGCCATGCGTCGTGTGCTGGATCTGGCGGGCGTCTCGATCGTCTCGGTCGGCATCCGGGCCATCTCTGCGGAGGAGGCTGCCTTCTATGCCGCCAACCGCGACCGCATCACCATCCACTGGGCCAAGGACCAGGCACGGTGGAACATAGATGAGATCATCGCGCCCCTCCGGGGCAGGCCCGTCTACGTCACCTTCGACATCGATGCCCTGGACGGGGCAGTGATGCCGGCAACCGGCACGCCCACGCCGGGCGGGCTCGGCTACTGGCAGGCGCTGTCGATCCTTAGGGCTGCGTGCGGTGCGGCGGGCCAGGTGGTGGGCGCCGATCTCGTCGAATTCGCGCCCATTCCGGGCTTCCACGCCTACGACTACACGGCTGCGGCGCTCGCCTACAAGCTGCTCGCCTACGCTCTGATGAACCCAGGCCGCAGTTAACGGGTGAGGCTGCGCATGAGGCCGCGCAGGGCCTCGGGGTGACAGTGCAGGCGCCAGCGGCCGACGAGGCCCGCGGCCATGATCAGGATGCCGTTGAGCGTGAGGGTGGCGGTCAGGCCGACGTGCTCGGCGAGCCAGCCCGCCAGCAGTCCTCCGATCGGGGCCGTTCCGGCAAACGACATGCTGTAGACGCCGATCACGCGCCCGCGCCACTCGTCCGGCACCGACTGCTGGAGCATGGCATTGGTGGCATTGACGCCGAGCAGCGCCGCGCCGCCGAGGACAGCCAATAGCACTGCAGAGAGCGGCAGGGTTCGCGACCAGGCGAACAGGCCCAGCGCCAGCCCTACCGCCAGCGGAGCGACGGTCATGAGGCGGATCTGGCGGCCGTAGGCCGGCTGCAGCGACAGGTAGCCGGCCGACAGCAGCGCCCCGACCGCAGCCGCGCTCATGAGCAGGCCGACCGTGGAGGATTGCCCGTCGAAGAAGTGCGAGACGATCGAGGGCATCAGCGGCACGTAGGGCGTGGCGAAGAGGCCGACGGCGACGACGGTCGGCAGCAGATAGCGAACGGCGGGAAACGCCAGGATGGTGGCGAGGCTCGCCGCCAGGCCCTCGCTGCCTTGGCCCGTCGCGCTGCGCCGCGGCGGCTCCGGCGGCAGCCGCATTGCCAGCAGCGCGGCGATGATGCCGCCGTAGCTGACGGCGTTGAGGGCAAAGCAGAGGCTCTCGGAGAAGTAGGCCAGCACCACCCCGGCAATGGCCGGCCCTACCATGCGGCCGACGTTGAACACCATGGCGCTGACCCCGAGCGCGCTCGTCACCAATGCGCGCTCCTCGACGATGACGCGCACCAGCGTCTGCCGCACCGGCATTTCGAAGGCGTTGGCAGCGCCGATCAGCGCGGCGATGGCGAGGTAGGCGGCCACGCTGGTGACGCCGAGGCCGGCCATCACCGCCAGCACGGCCGCGCACAGGGCGAGGAAGAGGTCGATGGCTATGAGGAGCTTGAGGCGCGGCAGCCTGTCGGCCGCCATGCCTCCGGCGGGGCCGAGCAGCAGGTAGAAGATGTTGAGCAGGAAGCCCGTGACACCCAGCAGAAAGATCGACTCCGTCAGCCGGAATACCAGCCAGGACAGGGCGACCTGCTGGATCCAGGCGCCGATCACCGCCACGGTGTGGCCGGCGGCGTAGAGCCGGAAGCGTCGCTTGGCGAGCGCCGGCGGCAGCCACAAGTGCCAGTCGGCCACCCCCGCCTCCCTCGCCCGTCTCGCCTCGCCAAACCGTAGAACCGGCGGAGAGGCGGCACAAGATGCGCGGCGCGGGGATCAGGCGCGCTCGATCTCCTCGCGCAGGATCTCCAGTTCGAGCCACCGCTCCTCGGCAGTGGAGAGCCTCGATTGGGCTGCTGCCAGCGCTTCGCTGGCCGCCGTGAACGCCTCCCGGTCGCGCGCGTAGAGGGTCGGATCGGCCAGGTCCTTCTGCAGCCGGCGAACACTGTTCTGCAGATCGGCGATTTCGCCGGGGAGATTCGCCAACGCGTGCTTCTCCTTGAAGCTGAGGCGGCGTCTGGCCGCGGGTGCAGCCGGCGAAGGCGCAACGCCAGGCGACGCGCGCTCCGGCACCCGAGCCGGGACGGGCTTGGTCGCGGCGAGATCGGCACCGCGCTGCGCCAGCATGTCCGAATAGCCGCCCGCGTACTCGACCCAGCGGCCGTCTCCCTCGGGCACCAGCACTGAGTTGACCGTGCGGTCGAGAAAGTCACGGTCGTGGCTGATCAGGATCACCGTGCCCGCATAGTTGCCGAGCATCTCCTCGAGCACGTCGAGCGTCTCGAGGTCGAGGTCGTTTGTCGGCTCGTCGAGCACCAGGAGGTTGGAGGGCTTGGCCAGCGCCCGGGCCAGCATCAGGCGACCGCGCTCGCCGCCCGACAGCACGCGCAACGGCGTGCGCGCCTGCTCGGGGGAGAACAGGAAGTCCTTCATGTAGGCGACGACGTGCCTCTTCTGTCCGCCGACGCTGACCGTGTCGCCGCGGCCGCCGGTCAGCGCCTCGCCGAGCGTCCAGTCCGGCGACAGGCTCTCACGGCGCTGGTCGAGGCTTGCCATCTCGACGTTGGCGCCGACGCGGACGCTGCCCTGGTCGACTGGCAGGGCACCCGTAAGGAGGCCAACCAGCGTGGTCTTGCCGCTGCCGTTGGGGCCGACAATGCCCAGCCGGTCGCCGCGCAGGAGGCGATAGGTGAAGTCCTTCACGATCGGCCGGTCGCCGAACGCCTTGCTGATGTCCCTGGCCTCGATGACGAGCTTGCCGGAAAGCTCGGCCTCGCTCGCCATCATGGAGGCCGAGCCCGTCGCTCGGCGAAACGTGCGGCGTCTCTCGCGGAGCGCCTGCAGATCGGTCATGCGGCGCACGTTGCGCTTGCGGCGCGCAGTGACGCCGTAGCGCACCCAGTGCTCCTCGCGCACGATCTTGCGATCGAGCTTGTGCTGGGCGACTTCCTCCTCGGCCAGGCGTTCGTCGCGCCACGCCTCGAAGCCGCGGAAGCCCACATCGATGCGTTGCGTACGACCGCGATCGAGCCAGACCGTCGCTTGCGACAGCCCCTCGAGAAAGCGGCGGTCGTGACTGACGAGCACGAGTGCGGCGCGGCTCTTGGCCAGATGGCCCTCCAGCCACTCGATGGCGGGCAGGTCGAGGTGGTTGGTGGGCTCGTCGAGAAGCAGGATGTCGGGCGCGGAGGCAAGCACGTGCGCCAGCGCCGCACGCCGCTGCTCACCGCCTGACAGCGCGGCAGGCACTTCCTCGCCGGTCAGGCCGAGCTGCTGCAGTAGGTAGCGGGCCTGGTGGGGGTCGTCGGCGGGGCCGAGACCCGTCTCGACATAGCCGAGGGTCGTGGCGTGGCCCGTGAGGTCGGGCTCCTGGGGCAGATAGCGCAGAGATGCCCCCGGCTGCACGAAGCGATGCCCTCGATCCGGCTCGATGGCACCGGCGGCGATCCGCAGCAGCGTGGACTTGCCCGACCCATTGCGCCCAACCAGCGCCACGCGCTCGCCTGCCGCCACCGTGAGCTCGGCCGCCTCCAGCAGGGCAGCGCCCCCGAAGGTAAGTGCGATATCGCTGAGCTGGATGAGCGGGGGTGCGGCGCGCATGGCCGCTGTATAGCGGCCGTGGCCGGCGGTGTCTCCCCGCGTCGATTGCGGCCGGGCAAACAGGCGGAGATGTGCCGGTGGTAGATGGTGGGCGCGACAGGGATCGAACCTGTGACCCCTCCCGTGTGAAGGGAGTGCGCTACCGCTGTGCCACGCGCCCAAACCGCCGTCTGTCTAGGGTCTGGCAACGTTCTGGTCAACCGTGGCCCATTCAAGGCCTCGCCGGGCGCTTCGGCGCCTCGCTGGCCCGGGCAGGGCGGACGTGGCCCCCGGGGCGTCGATGGCGGACCGATCCGGGGGTCAGGTCGATTCCACGATGATCAGGTTGCCGAGGCGGTCGACCGTCCCGATCTGCCCGGGCAGCAGAAGCGTGGTGGCGTCAAGCTGCGTGAGGATGGCGGGGCCGTCGATGCGCGCGCCGGCGCCTAGTCGGCCACGGGCATAGATGGCCGCATCGACCGGGCCACTATCGAGAAAAACCGTCTGCGTGCCCGCGCGCGCATCCGCGAGGGGACGTGCGGGCGGCAGCTCGCGCAAGGCCGGGGCCGGAAACACGCCGCGCGCATCGACGCGGAGCGTCACGATTTCGACGGGCGTGTCCTCCTGCGCGAAGGTGTAGAGCCGTTCGTGCAGGCGGTGGAAGGCGGCAACGCTCGCGGCAGCGGAGGCTTCCGTGACGTCGCGTCCGGTCCACGGGACGAACAGCTCGAAGCCCTGATGCTGGTAGCGCATGCTGGCGTGCCAGGTCACGCGCCGCGCGGCCTCCGGCACGGCCTCGTCGTCGAGCCAATTGCGTGCCTGGCCATCCAGCTCAGCAAACACGCGCGCCAGCATATCCGTATCGAGGGCGCCGCTTCGCTGCAGGCAGGTGCGGGTGAATTCCGCTTTGAGATTGGACACGAGGAGTCCCAGCGCCGACAGGACCCCGGGCTCCGGCGGCACCACGATCGTGCGCATCCCGAGCAGCCGCGCCAGTGCACCTGCGTGCAAGGGCCCGGCCCCACCGAACGGCAGCAGGGAGAAGTCGCGCGGATCGTGGCCCCGCTCCACCGATACCACGCGGATGGCACCGACCATGTTGTTGTCGGTGATGGCCAAAATACCGCGGGCGGCGTCCTCGACGCTGATGCCCAACGGGTTGGCGACGCAATCGCGAATGGAGAGCCGCGCCGCTTCGAGGTCCAGCCTGAACTGGCCGCCGAGCAGGTAAGGCGGCAGGTGGCCGAGGGCGAGGTGGGCGTCGGTGACGGTTGGCTCGGTTCCGCCGCGGCCGTAGCATGCCGGCCCCGGCACCGCACCGGCGCTGAGCGGCCCGACCGTCAACGCGCCGGCATCCGAGACGCGCGCAACCGAGCCGCCACCGGCACCGATGGTGACGATGTCGATCATGGGTAGCCCTATCGGCCAGTTGCCGACGCGGCCGTTGGTGGTGAGGCCGGGCTCGCCGTTGTGGATCAGACTGATGTCGGCGGATGTGCCGCCGATGTCGATGCCGATCAGGTTCGCATGGCCGCAACTGGCGCCGACATGCACCGCACCGACAGCGCCGGCGGCGGGGCCGGACAGCGCCGTCTCCACCGGTGCCCGCAGCACGGTGCGCGTGCTCGTCACCCCGCCGCTCGATTTCATCAGCAGCAGGGGCGCTGTGATGCCCCGTTCGGCAATGCGCGCATCCAGATGCTGCACGTAGGACGCCACGACAGGCAGTACGCCGGCGTTGAGGACCGTCGTCATGCTCCGCTCGTACTCGCGGAAGACCGGCAGCACATCGCTCGAGACGGTAACGGGGAGGCCCGGCAGTGCATCGGCGAGGATGGCGGCGACGCGCCTCTCGTGCGCGGGATTGGCGTAGCTGTGCAGCAGGACCACCGCGATCGCCGCGACGCCCTCGGCGCGAATGGCGTCGGCGATCATACGGATCGCTGCCTCGTCGAGCGGCTCGAGCTCCTGCCCGTCAGGACCGATGCGGCCACCCACCTCGAAGATGCGCTCGGGCGGCACGGGACGCTTCGGCTTCACCCAGGCGAACAGGCTGCCGCTGCGCGGCACGTCCTGGCGGCCGATCTCCAGCACGTACTTGAAACCGGCCGTGGTAATCAGGGCCGTTCGCGCCCCCTTGCCCTCGAGGATGAGGTTGGTGGCGATCGTTGTCCCATGCAGCACGCGCGCGACGTCGCTGCCCGACAGGCCGGCGGCTGCCAGTGCCTCGCCGATGCCGCTGCCGAAGCCCCGCGAGGGATCGTCCGGCGTGGACGGCGTCTTGGCGCTCCAAATTCGACCGGTGACCGGATCGAGCAACGTGACGTCGGTAAACGTGCCCCCCGTATCGACGCCAATGATGACGCCCTCCCTTTGTCGCCGCGTCGTCATCACTCGAGCACCGCGTGATAGCTGCGGCGATGGAACAGTTTGGCGTCCGGCCGCATATCCCGTCGCCGGGAGGTCGCCGCCGCGTCGATGGACACGCCGTCGGCGGCAAGGACGACACCGTAATGTTCCGCCGCGCTCTCCTTGCTGACGAAGCCGCCGCGCACATCGGCCAAGACGCGCTCCACCTCGCGGTCGAACGGATGTCCCCAGCCGCCGCCGCCGCCGGTCTCTATGCGCACGACGTCGCCGCGGCGCACGATGTTTCCGTCGCTCAGGGGCCGCAGCATGCGCTCGTCGGGCCGGCCGGGATTGACGATGCAACGCCCGGTGCCGGCAGCATGCCCGCCGGCCACGCCCCATGGCGGGTGCTCGACGCTGTCGATGCGCATGGAAATCGTTGCTTCGGGCGCCAGCACCTCGATCTCGCGGATGAGGCCGCAGCCGCCGCGCCAGCGTCCCGGCCCGCCCGTATCGGGATTGATCGCGTAGCGCAGCACGCGGACGGGAAACACCGAGTCGAGGAACTCGGCAGGGAAGTTCTCCTGCGCCACAAGGTACACTGCATCGTTGCCGTCGGCGGTCGGACGCGCGCCGTAGCCGACGCCGAGGCCGTCGGAAAGCAGGAAAATCTCGCCTCTGTCGTCGCGGCCGCGCACGTACCAGATGACGTAGGCGCTGTGTGCGGCTGCCGCCGCTCCCCCGGTCGCGACGTTGAGCAGACCGAGACATGCCGCCATGTTGCGCATCATCGTCACACCGCGCATGCCGAGTGGTGCCGGAAACTTCGGCTGCAGCACGGACCCGGGCCGCACGATCACGTCGTCGAGCGCCTTCTCGACGCCGGCATTGAGTATGGTGGCGGAATCCTGGCCCAGCAGATAGGAGCCGAACACCATCGCCGGTATCTGCGGGCTCATGAGAAAGTTGACGGGACCGGGGATCTGATCGTCGCTGGCGCTCGTATCGAGCACGATGCGGTCCTCCGTGACGTCGAGGCGGTAGCGCAATTTGATGGGGCCACTGCCCTGCCCGTCGCTATCGATGGTGTCGGTGAAGGCGTGACTGCCGAGGGGCAGCAGGTCGCGGAGCTTGCTGCGTATCTCGCGCTCGGTCTCCGCGATGAGCTGCTCGAAGGCGTCGACGGTCCTGGCGCAGCCGAAACGGGAAAAGAGCTCGCCCAGCCGCCGCTCGCCCAGTCGAATGGCCGCCATGGAGGCCCGAGTGTCGCCCTTGACCATCTCCGGAAAGCGGGAATTTCGGTAGAACAGTCGCAACAGCTCGTCGCAGATGACACCCTCGCGCGCCACCCGGACAGGCGGCACGATGATGCCCTCCTGATAGATCTCCGTGCAATCCGGCGACAGTGATCCGGCACGCATGCCGCCGATGTCGCTGAAGTGCGCCCAGGATTGGGCGAAGGCGACGAGCCGGCCTTCGGCGAACACGGGGGCCACGAACACCTGGTCGGGTGAGTGCGAGACGGCGCCCCTGGAGGCGTAGCAATCGTTGAACCAGTAGATATCGCCGGCTCGCATGGTCGCGAGCGGGTAGTGCTCGGCGATCGGCCCGACCACATCGCCGAACACCGGCAGGTTCGAACCGACGACCAGGCGCCCGGCCCCGTCGAAGAGTGCGGCGTAAAAGTCCTTCTTCTCGCGGATGAACGGCGACATGGCCGTGCGCTCGATCACCGCCTCCATCTCGCTCTGAATCGCCCGCAGGGCACCGCGAACGATCTGAAGGGTCACGGGATCGCAGATATTCTGCACCCCTCTTGCGGTTCCGTGCGCCATTGCCTCACTCTGTACGGTCAAGCTGCCCCGTAACGGCGCTGGCAGTTTGCCCCAAGACTGAACCGGTGCAACATGCTATGCGCGTGCCAGGCGGCGATCAGAGGAGCCGCTGCCGCTGCGAGGGACAATCCGACGTGAAGTCGCGCCGGCTGCGCCCGTTGCTCTGCGAGGCCGGGCACAGCCCCTGCCCATGGACGGAGATGCCAATCGATGAGCGAAGCTGCAACGACATCGCAGCCCGCGCAAGGGTCGCCGGAGCATTTCGACGTGCTGATCGCCGGTGCGGGGATATCCGGCGTCGGTGCGGCCTACCACCTGACGAAGCAATGCCCCGGCAAGACCTTCGTCGCACTCGATATGCAGGAGAGCTTCGGCGGCACCTGGTGGACGCGCCGCTATCCGGGCATCCGTTCGGACAGCGACCTGCATACCTTCGGCTATCGCTTCAAGCCCTGGACCGGTCCGCCGATCGCGACGGCTGAAGAGATACTCGATTACATGGGCGAGGTGATCGACGAAAACGGTCTGGCGCGCCACATCCGCTACAGGCACAAAATCCTGTCGGCGTCCTGGTCGAGCCGGGACAAGCTCTGGAAGATCGAGGCGGAACGGACGGACACGGGCGAGAGGCTTGCGTTCACGGCCGGGTTTCTCTGGATGTGCCAGGGCTACTACAGGCACTCTCAGGGCTACATGCCGAGCTGGCCGGGGATGGATACGTTCAGCGGACGCCTCGTGCATTCGGAGACCTGGCCGGAGGACCTCGACTACAACGACAAGAAAGTTGTCGTCATCGGCTCCGGTGCGACCGCCGCGACCATCATTCCGGCCATCGCCGCCGACTGCTCTCACGTCACCATGCTGCAGCGGTCGCCGACCTTCTACATCACCGGCCGCAACGTCAACGACCTGGCCGAAACCTTGCGGCAGCTCCAGGTCGACGATGCATGGATCCACGAGATCGTGCGGCGCAAGATCCTGTACGACCAGGCCGCGTTCACGCGCCGCTGCGTGGAGGAGCCCGACGTCGTTGCCAAGGAGCTGATCGGCGTCGTTCGCAACCACCTCGGGCCCGATTACGATGTCGCCCAGCACTTCACGCCCACGTACCGGCCTTGGCGCCAGCGCATTGCCTTCATCCCCGATGCCGACCTCTTCAAGGCGATTGCCGGCGGCAAGGCGTCCGTGATCACGGACGAGATCGAATGCGTCAATCCGGCTGGCATCCTCCTGAAGTCCGGCAAGCAGCTCGACGCCGACATCATCATTGCTGCAACCGGGTTCAACATCAGCGTGCTGGGCGACATCGCGTTCACGGTGGACGGCAAGCCGCTCGTGTTCTCCGACACCGTAACCTATCGCGGCATGATGTTCACGGGGTTGCCGAACCTCGCCTGGGTGTTCGGCTACTTCCGCGCGAGCTGGACGCTGCGCGCCGACATGGTCGCGGACTTCGTCTGCCGGCTGCTCAAGCACATGGACGGCATCGGCGCGAGGAAGGTGGCGGTCGCCCTGCGGCCGGAGGATCGCGACATGCCCCTGCTCCCCTGGATCGACCCGCAAAACTTCAATCCCGGCTACATGATGCGCGCCATGCACCTGCTTCCCAAGCGCGGCGACAAGCCGGAATGGCAGCATAACCAGGACTACTGGAGCGAGAAGGACGAGATTCCGGCGGTCAATCTGTCCGACGCGGCGTTCGTTTATGAATGAGCCGGCCTTGCTTGTCGCGAGATCGGTCGCTCACTTCTGCTTCGGCACCACGTGTCCGCGCTTCAGCAATTCGCGCAAAGCCTGGTCGTGCCAGCGCCATAGCTGCTCCGTGAGGCGCTGCAGATCGAGGTCCTCCATCTCCTGCAGGTGCTGGGGGCTCATTCTGGTGGCGAGCTGTTGCAGGACTTCGCATCCTAGTCTGCTGGGCATGTGCACCTCCTGAAGTCCAGCGCACGGACCCGATCGGTCGAGCCTCTCCCGGCGTCCGCTGCCCTTTCGCTTTGGCCGCAACGAACGCATGCGCGACCGCATCGCCTACGGGGCGGCCCGGCGCCTCGGTGCCGGTGAAATGACCGACCGAGACGGGATCACTCGCGGGAAAGGTCTCCCTCAGGCCCTCATCGAGGAGCGCATCGAGGTGCGGCTGCGTCCTCCCGCTTCTCCCGACGGAAATGCGTGCGAGCATCGCCAGCAGGGCCTCGGCCTCGGCGATCTCGTCCGGGTCGTCTCCGTCGAGTCTGCCGTCTGCCACCTGCCGCCGCAGCCAGGCGAGCTTCTCCGCCGGCGTGCCGGCCACGTATTGCATGATCAGCTCGGAGATCGCCGGCGGCGCCCGGCCATCGCGCATGGCCTTGCGCCTCTTGGCTGCGGAGCCCCGGAACATCGGCCACTCGCGCAGTTTCGGCCGCGCGGGGTTCTTCGGTTCGGCCACGGCACCACTCCGTACTCAAAGTGCCATGTGCCATGCTAGCCCAACTTCACATGGCTGTCTCAGCCCGCGCCGCGGAA
>DATFCC010000282.1:0-13880 GCA_035253505.1 Hyphomicrobiaceae bacterium | reverse complement strand
AGTCGGTGATGAGCGCGCGGGCGGTGGCCGATCAGGGGCTGTCGCTGACCGGAGTGACCGTCTACCAGTTCGATCAGCAGGGGCGTTTCGTTGAGCGCATCGAGGCGGCCAAGGCCACGCTCAACGATAGCTACTGGGAGTTGCAGAAGGCGCTTGTTTCGCGGCCGGGCAGGGAGCCTGAATCTTTCGATACGTATACGGTAAGCACTTACCTCACCCGCGAGCGCGTCGGAGAGGCCATCGGGTCGGAGACCGCGGTTTCCATATGGCAACTCCCCTCGTTGATCGAAGTCTCTGAGAAAGCAGGGCTTTCCGCCGCAAAATACAAGATTCAATACGCCCTGCTGATGTCCCGGCCGGCCCTGCTGATGGCCATGGTGGTTTTGGCTGCCACTGTGTCCCTGCGGTCATTCCGGTCGGGTGGGATACAGACTATGGTTGTGATGGGGATGGTCGGGGGAATTGGCTTCTTCCTGCTGACAGAAGTGTCGCGCCAGATGGGCATCGCCGGTCTGGTGTCGCCGACGACAGCGGTTTGGGTGCCGATTGGCCTCGCATTGCTCGTTGCATTGACGGTGTTGCTGCACCAGGAGGACGGCTGAGTGGTGCGTCGGGCGCGGATACCGCACATGGTGTGCGGCAGTACGCGATTTTGGGGCTGCCTCATGGGCGGCCTGCGGCCGACGCTTGTCTGCGCGCTCCTTGCGGCTGTTGGCCTCCTCTGCACCCTGGCAATCCGGCCCGCCGTCGCGCAGGACCCCAGCAAGACCGTCTTCGGCAATCCCAACCCCAAGCAGTCGTCGTTTCCGAAAAAGCCGGGCGGTCCCTTCGGTCCTCCCCCAAAGATCGACAAGGCCCAGCCGCTCTATCTCCAGGCCGACCAGCTCCTCTACGACACCAAGAACAACCGGGTGATCGCCCAGGGCAACGTCGAGATCTACTACAACAACTACATCCTGACCGCCGAACAGGTGGTCTACGACCAGGGCACCAACCGGCTGATCGCGGAGGGCAACGCCCAGCTCAAGGACCCCAACGGCAGCATCACGCGGGCAGACCGCTTCGAAGCGCTCGACGACTTCCGCGACGCGTTCATCCAGTCGCTGAGCGTCGTCACGTCCGATGACACGCGCATCGCCGCCGAGCGGGCAAGCCGCCGGGAAGGCAATGTCACGGAATACGAGCGCGCGCGCTTCACGCCCTGCAAGAACGATCCCGGGGTGCCGCCGCTGTGGTGCATCAGCGCGGCGCGCATCACCCACGATCAGCGTTCCGCCACGCTGGTGTACCAGGACGCCCAGTTCGAGCTGTTCGGCGTGCCTGTCCTGTACCTGCCCTACTTCGAGCAGCCGGACCCGTCCGTGAAGCACCGGTCCGGCTTCCTCATGCCGAACTTCAGCAACTCGTCGACGCTCGGCTTCGGCGCCGAGCTGCCCTATTATTTCGCGCTCGCACCCAACTACGACTTCACCTTCACGCCGAAGTACTGGTCCAACTACGGCCTGCTGCTGCAGGGCGAGTGGCGGCACCGGCTGGCCAACGGCCAGTACAGCGTGTCTGTCGCCGGCATCGACCAGACTCAGAACAGCAGCACGATCCCCGGCATCAACAACGAGGGCTGGCGCGGCTCCATCCAGACGAAGGGCCAGTTCTCCCTGGCATCGTGGTGGCGTTTCGGCTGGGATGTGACGGTCGACAGCGACGACAGCTTCCGCCGCTTCTACCAGCTCGACCCGATCCTGCAGACCGACCGGGTCAACACCGTCTACCTGCAAGGCATGAGCGAGCGGAACTACTTCAGCACCAAGCTCTACCAGTTCGGCGGCCTGCAGTTCACCGACACGCCCTACTCCAACTCGTGGGTGCTGCCGGTGATCGACTACAAATACATCGTCGGCCAGCCGATCTTGGGGGGCGAGCTGAGCTTCACCGGACACGCGCGCAGCATGACGCGCGGCAGCGGGCTGGACGGACTAGGCAGCTTCATCCCCGGAACGGACACCAATGTCGCCTATGCCGAGGTGAACTGGCGGCGGCAGATGATCGATCCGATCGGCCAGATGTGGACACCGTTCGCCAATGCGCGCGGCCAGGTTTACAACTACGCCAATGCGACCGATCCATTCACGACGCCGCCGCCGACGGTATTGATACCCGACGACACCGTGGCCCGCGGTGTCGTGGCCGCCGGCATGACCTATTCCTATCCGTTCGTGGCGAATTCGAGCTTCGGCTCGCATATGCTGGCGCCGACGGCGCAGATCATCGCCCGCCAGAACAAGGTCAATCAGACGCGCCTCCCGGACGAGGATGCCAAGAGCCTGGTGTTCGACGACACACTGCTGTTCGACATCGACAAGTTCTCCGGCTACGACCGCCTCGAGACCGGCACGCGGGCCAACATCGGGCTGCAGTACACCTTCCAGGCCAACAATGGCGCCTACGCGCGGGCCGTGCTCGGCCAAAGCTACCATCTGGCCGGCGAGAATCCCTTCACTGTGCCGGGGTTTGACCCAACCGGGCAGTTCAACTTCTCGCCTGTCAGCGGCCTCGATACGAGCCGCTCGGACTATGTCGCGGGCCTCTACCTCTCCCCGTTCTCGGGCCTGAGCCTCATCAGCCAATCGCGGTTCGATGAGCGCGACTGGAGCCTGCGCCGCCAGGATACGGGCCTGACGGCCAGCTACGGCCCTGTCAGCGGCACCGCGGCCTATACCTTCACCGCGTTCGATCCGGTCACCGGCTTCCTCGACAACCAGCAGGAGATCGTATCCTCGCTGAGCCTGAAGATCACCAACAACTGGTCGGTCGGCGGGTCGCTGCGCTACGACCTCGATGCCAAGAACCGCATCCAGGACATCTTCACGGTCAAGTACGCCGACGAATGTTTCGTGCTGACCGCCAACTACATCGAAACCTTCGTCGAGAACGCTGCGCTCGACCTGCGGCCCGACCGCACGCTGATGCTGCGCTTCGAGCTCAAGCACATCGGCGAGTTCAACTACAAGACCGACCAGCTCAACCACATGTTCGGCGACACGAGGACTGGACCGCCACTGTAACGACCTCCCTCCTGAGCGCACGCTCCATCCGGCGCCTCCCCGGCCATCCCAACCGGACGCGCCTCGCGTAGCCCTCGCCATGCCGTCGCCATGGTTGTCCTGTGGATATCGTTCACCGCCGATCGGGGCCCGGCGGTAAGATCGGCCGTTGCGACTCGCGCCCCAGGCAACCAACCGGCCACGATGTCCCGTTTCGCCAATCGCCGTCTCCGCTTCGCCGTTGCGGCTGTTGCTGCCGCGTGCGCGCTGGCGGCGTTGATGGCGCCGCTGCCGCTTGCGGCACAGTCCAAGCCTCGCCAGGCGAAGATCGAGAAGGAAGCGCAGCCCGCGCGCTCCGAGCAGAGCATCGTCGTGCTCGTCAACGACGAGCCCGTCACGGCCTACGAGATTCAGCAGCGCGCGCGCTTTCTCGCGGTCAACGAGAACATCTCCGAGCAGGTGAAGGCGCAGTTCCAGCGCCTCGCGCAATCGGAGAGCACCAACAAGCAGGTGCGCGCCATCCTCGAGGAGATCATCCGCAGCAACCCGGGCAAGTCGCGCGAGGAGATCGGCGCCATCTTCGAGCAGCGCAAGAACCAGTTCGCCATGAACATGCAGAAGCAGGCGATCGACAGCGTCCGCGCCGGGCTCGTGCCCAAATTCCGCAAAGAGGCGCAGGAGGAGCTGATCGACGAGCGCCTCAAGCTGCAGGAAGCCAAGCGCAACGGCATCGAGGTCAGCGACGACGACGTCAAGCGCATGTTGAAGACGCTGGCGGATCGCAACAAGATGACGGAGGAACAGTTCGCCCAGCACGTCAAAGGCATGGGCTTCGAGATCACCACCATGCGGGAGCGCACCCGCGTGCAGGCCGCATGGCGCGAGGTGGTCCGGCGGCGCTTTGCTCCGCAGATCTCCATCACCAACCGCGACATCGACCGCATGTTGTCCGCCACCGCCAGCGAGGCGGGCGAGGATACCGTCGAGTTGCAGGTCCTCAAGTTGACCCTGGCAATGCCGGCACGGCCCGACCAGGCCACAATGGCCAGGCGCTATGCTGAGGCCGAAGGCCTGCGGCGGCGGTTCGAAGGTTGCAAGAGCATGGCGGGTCTTGCCAAGGACGCCGCCAATGCGCGGTTCGAGGACCTCAAGTTCATCAAGCCCGGCAGCGTGCCGGAACCCACGCGCTCGATGCTGCTGAGCGCCAAGGACGGCGACGTGCTTCCCCCCGCCACGGCCGGGGCCGGCATCGAGATTTACGCTGTCTGCGGCCGCCGGGCGATCAAGGCCGACGAGAAGCAGCGCGAGAAGGCGCAGGAGGAGCTGGCGCAGAAAGAATTCGAGACTGCCGCCAAACGCTATTTACGAGACTTGAGGCAGGATGCGCACATCGAATATCGATGAGCGCACGATGAGCCCGCCCACCCAGGACAACCGGCCCGCCGGAAGCCATTCCGGCCAGGCCCCCATTGCCGTATCGCTCGGCGACCCCGCCGGCATCGGCCCGGATATCGCATTGATGGCTTGGGCGGCGCGGGCGCGATGGGCGCTGCCGGCGTTCGCGCTTTTCGGCGATCCCGGCGTGATCTCGGCGCGCGCTCGTGCGCTTGGGCTTGCCCTTCCGATCGCCCCTGTCTCTGCTATCGCTGAAGCTGGCACGGTGTTCGCCAGCGCCTTGCCGGTGCGGCCGGTGCCCATCGCCGGCGCCGGAGAGGCGGCCGCCGATGCGGCGACGGTCGCCGCCATCGAGCAGGCCGTGGCGGCTGCGGCCGGTGGCGAGGCGCTGGCGCTTGTTACCAATCCCATCGTCAAGCGAACGCTCGACCTCGCCCATCTCGCCTATCCCGGGCACACCGAGTTTCTTGCCGACCTCGCGCTTCGGCACGGTGCGTCGCGCCGGCCGCGGCCGGTGATGATGCTCGCCGCCGACGAGCTCAAAGTCGTGCCGGCCACCGTGCATATCCCGCTGGCGGAGGTGCCGAAGGCGCTGACGCGCGGCCTGCTGGTCGAGACCTGCCGCATCACCGCGGCGGCGCTCGCAGAAGACTTCGGCATTGCCCGGCCGCGCATCGCCGTCGCCGGGCTCAATCCGCACGCCGGCGAGGGCGGGCGCATCGGCCGCGAGGATGCTGCTCTCATTCGTCCCGCCATCGAGGAGCTGGCGGCGGAGGGCATCGCCATCACCGGCCCCCACTCCGCCGATACGTTGTTTCACGCGGAGGCGCGCAGCGGCTACGACGCGGCGGTCGCCATGTACCACGATCAGGCGCTGATCCCGATCAAGACGCTGGCCTTCGACCGCGGCGTCAACGTCACGCTGGGGCTGCCATTCGTGCGCACGTCGCCGGACCATGGCACCGCCTTTGCGCTGGCCGGCACGGGCAGGGCGAGGCCGGGCAGCTTCATTGCCGCGCTGCGGATGGCAAGCGAGATCGGCCAGCGCCGCGCCGCGGCGCGCGCCACGCCGCAACCATGAGCCGGGAGCCGTCGGCTGCGAGCCCCGACGGACTGCCGCCGCTGCGCGAGGTCATTCGCGGCCTCGGCCTGTCGGCGCGCAAGAGCCTCGGTCAGAACTTCATTCTCGATCTCAACCTGACGCGTCGCATCGCCCGCGCTGCCGGCCCTCTGCGGGGCATGGCGGCGATCGAGGTGGGGCCGGGCCCCGGCGGGCTGACGCGCGCGCTGTTCCTCGAGGGAGCGGAGCGGGTCGCCGTCGTGGAGCGCGACGAGCGCTGCCGCCCGGCGCTCGATGCCATCGCCGCGCGCTATCCCGGACGGCTCGCTGCCCACTACGGCGATGCGCTCGAAGCCGACTGGCGGGGGCTTGCAGGCGACGGCGGCGCCAAGCCGGTCGTCGTCGCCAACCTCCCCTACAATGTCGCCACGCTCCTGCTCGTGGGCTGGCTCGAGACCGAGCCCTGGCCGCCCTGGTACGCGCGGCTCGTGCTGATGTTCCAGCGCGAGGTGGCCGAGCGCATCGTGGCCGCACCCGGCACCAAGGCCTATGGCCGCCTTGCCGTCATCGCCCAGTGGCGCACCCGGCCGCGCATCCTGTTCGGCGTGAGCCCCGAGGCCTTCACGCCGCCGCCGGCCGTGTCCTCCGCCGTCGTGGAGTTCGTGCCGATCCCGCAGCCCTCGCCGGCGTGCCGGGTGGATACGCTGGGCGCCGTCACCGCCGCCGCCTTCGGCCAGCGCCGCAAGATGCTGCGCCAGAGCCTGCGCTCGCTGACCCCCGACCCCGAGGCGCTGCTCGCGGCCACAGGCATTGCCCCCACGCTGCGCGCCGAGGCGCTCGCGGTGCGCGATTTTGCGCGGCTTGCCTACGTGCTGGAACGATTGGCGGCGGGGGCGGAGCCATCTCGCCCGCGATCCAGATAAACCACTGCGCCGGATGCCGCGCGCCTGCCCCGGCGCGCAATCGGCAAGATCATGCGTCGGCAAGCCACTGTCTGTAGGCTTCTGCAATCGCCCGGACCACTGTCTCCAGATCGTTGGGGCCCGTATCCACCACCAGATCGTATTGAGACGCGTCCGTGTAATCGAGGCCATAGAGGGTCTGATAGCGCCTCTTCTCGCTCTCGATGCGCGCGACTGTCTTCTCGTACACGTCCTCCACCGACACAGCCATTTGTCCCACGCGGCCTTCCTCTTGGATGTGCGCGAACGTTCTTTGCGCCGCGACGTGTGGATCGAGCTTGAGGAAGACCTTGAACGCGTCCGGTATCCAATGGAACGCCGTCCGTGAGTCGATCACGAAATCCTGGTGTTCCGCCTGTGCGCGGATCCACGCATCGGTCTCATGGTCGAGAGACACGTCGCTCTCCGCAACCTGGTTGATCTCCTCCACGCTGATGCCGCGCCTGTGCGCCATCTCACGGAAAAAATCGCCGGAGGAGAGCCGCCTGTATCCCAGGAGTTGCGCGAGCCTTCTGCCGGTGGAGGATTTTCCGCTTCCCGGCATGCCGCCGAGTGTGATGATGCGTTTCTTCACGGTCGGCTCACTCGATGTTCTGCACCTGCTCGCGCATCTGGTCGATGACCGCCTTGAGCTCCAGGCCGGCGCGCGTCGTTTCCGGATCGGTCGACTTGGAGCACAGCGTGTTGGCCTCGCGGTTGAACTCCTGCGCGAGGAAGTCCAGTCGCCGGCCGGCCGGGTCGCGTGACGCCAACAGCTCGCGCGCGCTGGCAATGTGGGCCCCAAGCCGCTTCAGTTCCTCTTCTACGTCGGCGCGCGTCGCCAGCAGCGCGGCCTCCTGGTAGAGGCGGCCTTCGTCGAGGGTGGCCCCGGTTGCCAGCAGGCGCTCGACCTGCTCCTTCAGCCGCTGTCGTATGGCCTCGGGCGCACGCGCCGGCGAGGCTGCGACGACCGCCACAAGCCGTTCGATGGCTGCGATCTGCTCCAGCACGATCGCCCGCAGATGTGCTCCCTCGGCTGCGCGTGCACCGACCATGCTGTCGAGCGCCTCGGCAAGCCCGGCGAGAAGCGCGGACGTGCGCGCCTGCTGTTCGGCCTCGCCCTCCTCCGGCTCGACGACCTCCAGGACGCCCTTGATGGCGAGCAGCGCCTCGGCCTGCGGCGGGGCGGTCTCCAGCCGGGTGCGCAGCGTATCGAGAGCCACCAGCACTTGGGCCAGTGCGCCCTCGTTGAGCCGCAGGCGGGTCTCGCCCTCGCTGCGCCTGACGCTCAGGTTGATGGTGACGTTGCCGCGGACGATCCGCCGGCTCACGGCCTCCCGCACGCGCGGCTCGAGGTTCTCGTGACCGGGCGGCAGACGCAGCCGCATGTCGAGCCCGCGGCCATTGACGGAGCGCACTTCCCAATGCCAGCTCAACGGCCCGGCGGCGCCGTCGGAGCGGGCAAAGCCCGTCATGCTCTTGATGGTCATGTCAGCGCTGCTGGCATGCGGCCGATCCTCGCGCAGGGGCCCGCGGGCGGCGGTGATTCGGTGGTGGCCCGGGCGCGCGGACTGTAGTCGCAGCGTCATAGCGGAACAAGCAGCCGCAGCGCGTGACGGAGCCAGGGCCTTGCCGCTACTTGGGGCGGATGACTTCCGGCCCCTTGCTCTCGTTGCCCGGCTGCTTGGGCGGCACGGTGCGGATCACGGCCCGCGTCTTGGGAGCGTTGACGCCGTTGGCCGGTGCGTCGGCGGACATCGGCGCGCTCTTGGCCTTCATTTCCTTTTCCATCGCACGCCACTTCTGCACGTTGGCGTTGTGATCCTTCAGCGTCTCGGCGAACACGTGCCCGCCGTTGCCGTCGGCGACGAAGTAGAGCTCCTTGGTGTCGGCTGGATTGAGCACCGCCTCGATCGCGGCCCGGCCCGGGTTGCAGATCGGCGTCGGTGGCAATCCGTCGATCTGATAGGTGTTGTGCAGGGTCTTCTGGGCGATGTCGCTCCTCTGGATCGGACGGTTCCACACCGTCTTTCCGGCCGAGATGCCGTACAGGATGGTCGGATCGGACTGCAGGCGCATGTTCTGGCGCAGCCGGTTGATGAAGACCGCCGCCACGCGCTCGCGCTCGTCGCTGCGGCCCGTCTCCTTCTCGACTATGGAGGCCAGGATGATTGCCTCCTCGGGCGACTTGAGCGGCAGGTCCTTCTTGCGCAGCGGCCATGCGCGCTCCATCACTTTGCGCGATTCTGCCTGCATGCGCTCGAGCAATGCCTGGCGGGTCATGCCACGCTCGATGACGAACGTCTCGGGCAGCAGCGAGCCCTCCGGCGGCACCTGGTCGATCTCGCCGGACAGGCCGGGATCGGCCTTCAGCTTCTCGACCACGTCGTAGCTTGTCAGACCCTCGCGGAACGTGATTCGATAGGTGACGGTCCTGCCCTCCGACAACAGCTCGATCACCTGGCGGATGCTGGCGTTCGGCTTCACCGAGTAGTCGCCCGCCCTCAGTTGCACGCCTCTGCTGCCGTCGCTCTTCGTCGTCAGCCTGGTCCAGAGGTAGCCGGCGATGAACAGGCGGCGGTCCCTGATGACGCCCTCGCGCTCCAGCCGCGAGGCGATCTCGTGGGTGCCCTCCCCCTTGGGGATCACCACCGTCTTGGGCTTGTCGAGCGGTCCGGGTGCATCGATCTGGCCGTCGAACAGGTAGGCCGTGACGCCGCCCAGCACCATCAGCAGGAGAACGAAGGTCAGCAGGCCGTTGAGGAAACGCAACAGCGGACGCGACTGGCGCGGCTCCTCGTGCCGGTAGCGCCTCGAGCGTGTCGTCGGCCGCGTAGGCTCCATGCGCTCCGAGGCGCTACGCGCCAGCGTGCGGCCGGTGCGGCTCGTATAAGGGTCCTGACGCTGGTCCGCCGGATGGCGGTTTCTCATGCTCCGCTCCTGGGAGGCAGGCGCTGCGCTCACGGTCCAGGCCGCGCACCCTTCATTGCACCAGCTACAGATTCGGGCCGCGAAGCTCGAAGGTAAATGTGGCGAAAGGACGAAACCTTTGCAAATGCCCAACCACGCCAACGCATTCCGGCAAGCGTGTGTGCATACGGGCCACGCTCGGGTACGCACGCGGCCGCACGGCCGCTCACCTCACGAGGCCAGGCGGCGCAAGACGACCGAAGCGTTCGTGCCGCCGAAACCGAACGAGTTGGACAAGGCCGTGTCGATCGGCCGCTTCTGCGCCTTGTGCGGCACCAGGTCGATGGCCGTCTCGACAGAGGGATTGTCGAGGTTGAGTGTCGGCGGCGCGATGTTGTCGCGGATCGCCAGCACGGAGAAGATCGCCTCGACCGCGCCGGCGGCGCCCAGAAGGTGTCCGATGGCCGACTTGGTCGACGACATGGCGAGCTTGCCCGCCGCATTGCCGAACAGGCGCTCCACCGCGGCGAGCTCGATCTCGTCGCCCATGGTCGAGGTGCCGTGCGCATTGACGTATTGGATCTCGCTCGGCTGGATGCCGGCGCGGTTCAATGCCATGCGCATGGCGCGATAGGCGCCGTCCCCGTCCTCGGAGGGCGCCGTGATGTGGAAGGCGTCGCCGGAAAGCCCGTAGCCGATCACCTCCGCATAAATGCGCGCACCGCGCGCCTTGGCGTGCTCCAGCGTTTCCAGGACGACGATGCCGGCACCTTCGCCGATGACGAACCCGTCGCGATCCTTGTCGTAGGGGCGCGAGGCTTTCTTTGGCTGATCGTTGAAGGCGGTCGCCAGTGCGCGGCAGGCGGCGAAGCCGGCGACGCCGATGCGGCTGATGGGGCTCTCCGTGCCGCCGGCGACCATCACGTCGGCATCGCCCAGCGCGATAAGCCGTGCGGCGTCGCCAATCGCATGCGCGCCCGTCGAGCAGGCCGTGACGACGGCGTGGTTGGGCCCCTTCAGGTCGTGGCGGATGGAGACGTAGCCGGAGGCGAGGTTGATGAGGCGGCCCGGAATGAAGAACGGGCTCACCCGGCGCGGACCCTTCTCCTTGAGGAGGATGGCGGTCTCGGCGATACCGCTGAGGCCGCCGATGCCGGAGCCGATCATGACGCCGGTGCGTTCCTGCTTGTCGGTGGTATCGGCCTTCCAGCCGGCATCCTCCAGCGCCTGCTGGCTGGCGGCCATGGCGTAGATGATGAAGTCGTCGACCTTGCGCTGCTCCTTGGGTTCCATCCAGTCGTCGGGATTGAACTTGCCCTCGCTCAGGGGCCCGCGGGGCACGAAGCAGCCGATCTGGCAGGAGAGGTCGTCGACGGGAAACTCCTCGATGCGGCGCGCGCCGCTCTCGCCGGCCAAGAGCCGCGACCAGCTCGCCTCGACACCGCACCCGAGCGGGGTGACGAGCCCGAGCCCCGTGATGACGACGCGTCGCAACATGGCCCTACCGATGCCGTTGTCCCGCCCAGGAAGCCGCCTCCTCCCGGCCCAGGCTGAGCTGGCTAGGGCAGGGCGACGGCACGCGCCTCAGGCGGCGCTTGCGTGCTTCTCGAGGAACTTCACCGCGTCGCCCACGGTCTGGATCTGCTCGGCGGCGTCGTCGGGAATCTCGCAACCGAACTCTTCCTCGAAGGCCATCACCAGCTCGACCGTATCCAGGCTGTCGGCGCCCAGATCATCGATGAAACTCGCGTTGTCGGTGACCTTGTCGGCTTCCACGCCGAGGTGCTCGACTACGATCTTCTTCACGCGCTGTGCGACGTCGCTCATCGGTTTATCCCTCGGCTCTGATCCATGTTGTTGCCGTGTTCATGCGTGACCATAACTGGGTGCGTCCAAGGTGCAGCCATGCCCGCAGCGCGCAGCAGCAGCACAACTCGCGCAGCGCGGCAAGCCCGCCGACACTCCTTCCCCAGGTTCACGCCCAAATCAGGGGGCTCGTTAACACACTTCATTTGGCTTGACCAGCGCGAGAGAGGCGTTCGCTCCGGCTATTAACCTTTGGCGCCAGAGCCCTCAAATCATTATCAAACCGCCGTTGACGTGCAGGGTCTGCCCGGTCACGTACGCGGCCTCGGGAGCCGCGAGGTAGACCACTGCTGCGGCGATATCGTCGGGGGTGCCGAACTTTTGCGCGGGGATCGCATCGCGGATGGTCGTGGTCTGCTTCTCGTTGAGGGCATCGGTCATCGGGGTGGAAATGAAGCCCGGCGCGATGCAGTTGACGGTGATGCCCCGGGAGGCCACCTCGCGCGCCAGCGACTTGGACATGCCGATCATGCCGGCCTTGGAGGCGGAGTAGTTGCCCTGCCCCGGGTTGCCGATGATGCCGCTGATGGATGAGATGTTGACGATGCGGCCGTAGCCGGTCCGGCCGCGCATCATGTGGCGGGCGCCGGCGCGCATCAGCATGAAGGTCGAAGTCAGGTTGACGGCGATCACGTCGTCCCACTGGTCGTCCTTCATCACCATGAACAGATTGTCCTTGGTGAGCCCGGCATTGTTGACCAGGATGTCGAGCCGACCGAGCTTGGCCACCGCGTCGTCGATCAGCTTGCCCACCTGGGCCCTGTCGCCGAGGTCGCACGGACAGACGTGCACCCGCGAGCCCAGCTCCGACGCCAGCTGCTCGAGCTTGTCGACCTGCCGGCCGGATATGGCGACGGTCGCTCCCTGCTTGTGCAGGGCGCGCGCCACTCCGCCGCCGATGCCGCCGGTGGCCCCGGTGACGAGCGCGGTCTTGTCGGTCAACTCGAACATGGGCGGCCTCTCAATTGGCGAGCGAGGATAGCGCTGTCTCGATGTCCTGCGGTGTGCCGAGGGAAACAGCGTTGATCGCCGGCGCGATGCGCTTGGCGAGACCGGCGAGGACCTTGCCTGAGCCGATCTCATAGAGGTCCGTGACGCCGTCCGCCGCCATGCGTGTGACGCACTCGCGCCAGCGCACGGTGCCCGTGACCTGCTCCACGAGCCGTTGCCGGATCTCGGCCGGATCGGAGACGGGCGCCGCGAGGACGTTGGCAATGAGCGGCACCGCGGGTGCCTTCACCTCGACGTTGGCGAGCGCGCCAGCCATCGCGTCGGCGGCGGGTTGCATCAGCGCGCAATGGAAGGGAGCGCTGACGTTGAGCGGCAGGAAGCGCCGGACGCCGTGGGCCTTGGCGAGCTGCGCGGCACGGTCGATGGCGGTCTTCGCGCCGGAGATCACCGCCTGCGTCGGCTCGTTGTCGTTGGCAAGCTGGCACACCTCGCCCTGCGCGGCCTCCGCGGCGAGCTTCTCGCCAACCTCTCGGCCGACGCCGAGCAATGCCGCCATCGCTCCCTGTCCCACGGGGACGGCGGCCTGCATGGCCTGGCCGCGGATGCGCAGCAGGCGCGCCGCGTCGGCGATGCTGAGCGCGCCCGCCGCCGCCAGAGCGGAATATTCGCCCAGCGAGTGTCCCGCCACGTACTTGACCTTGTCGGCGAGGCGGAAGCCCTTCTCCTTCTCCAGCATGTGCATGACGGCCAGCGATACCGCCATCAAGGCAGGCTGCGCGTTCTCCGTCAGCGTGAGCGTCTCGAGCGGACCGTCGAACATGATGGCCGAGAGCCGCTGCCCGAGCGCCGCGTCGACCTCCTCGAACACTGCCCTGGCGGCCGGCGATGCCTTCGCCAGCTCCGCGCCCATGCCCACGGCCTGACTGCCCTGCCCGGGGAAAACGAATGCGATGCTCATTGGCCCAACCGAAGGTTCGCCCTTGATTGGCTTAGACACGAGCGCCGCCTCGCCTGTCAAGGACGCGCGCCGCCTTCGCGCACTGCGGTTCGGCATAAGTAAACGCGCCGTCCCGGCGGTTCCAGCGATGCCCCTCCGGGTGCGGACGGACGCGGACGCCCCATTGGCTCTTGCCCGCCACCCGGATTGGCGTATAAGGGCGCCCATCCCGCTCCGGTTGGAGGCTGAAGGGGAGGCTGCCCGCGCGCAAGCGGGGGTGGCAGGGTTCAGGCCCGGCTCCCGGTGTCTCCGCTCTTTCGGGTCCTTTGGGCCTTCCGCGCAGCGCTCGCTGCTCCGGGCCCAAAAGGGGCTTTGCGCCGGAGCGCACAGACAGCGGAAGGAAAGGCCGTTCATGGCTCTCTACGAACATGTGTTCCTGGCGCGCCAGGATATCAGTCAGGCCCAGGTCGAGGCGCTGACCAAGGAATTCAGCGACATCATCACCGAAGGCGGCGGCAGGGTCGGCAAGACCGAGTACTGGGGCCTGAAAACCATCGCCTTCAAGATTAAGAAGAACCGCAAGGCCCACTACTCCCTGCTCAACATCGATGCTCCCTCCTCGGCCATCGCCGAGATGGAGCGGCGCATGGGCCTCTCGCCCGACATCCTTCGCTTCCTGACCATTCGTGTCGATGCCCACGAGACGGAGCCGTCCATCCAGATGCGCAAGAGCGACCGCGATGACCGGCGCGATGGCGATCGCGGCGGCTTCCGTGGTG
>DATFCC010000281.1:0-8536 GCA_035253505.1 Hyphomicrobiaceae bacterium | reverse complement strand
TGCCTCCTCCTGGTCGTGCGTCACGAACAGCGTCGTGTGCCCGGTGCGATCGTGAATATGCCGGAGCCAGCGACGCAGCTCGCGCCGCACCTTGGCGTCGAGCGCCCCGAACGGCTCATCGAGCAGCAGAACCTGCGGCTCGACCGCCAGCGCGCGCGCAAGCGCCACCCGCTGCCGCTGGCCCCCCGACAACTGCGCCGGGAAACGCCGCGCGAGCCCGGAGAGCTGCACCAGGTCGAGCAGGTCGCGCACGCGGCCCGCGATCTCGGCACGGGCGGGACGCGTCGCACGAGGCCGCACGCGCAGTCCGTAGCCGATGTTCTGCTCGACGGTCATGTGGCGGAACAGGGCGTAGTGCTGGAACACGAAGCCCACGCGCCGCTCCTGCACGCTCTTGTGGGAGGCGTCCTCCCCGCCGAAGAAGATGCTGCCCGACGATGGCCTCTCCAGGCCGGCGATGGTGCGCAGGAGCGTGGTCTTGCCGGACCCGGACGGGCCGAGCAGGGCCAGAAGCTCGCCGGAGGAGACGGCGAGATCGATACCGGCAAGCGCGGGAGCGCTGGCGGTGAATTGCTTGGTCACGTTGCGCAGCGAGATGTCCATCGTGGGCCTCAGTGCCTTCCCTGTCCCGGCTGGGAGCTCAGCCCGTCCGCGTACCGCCATTCCAGGATCGCCTTCACGACCAGCGTCACGAGCGCAAGGATGGCGAGCAGCGAGGCGACGGCGAAGGCGGCGGCGAAGTTGTACTCGTTGTAGAGAATCTCGATGTGCAGCGGCATGGTGTTGGTGAGGCCGCGGATGTGCCCGGACACGACGGAGACGGCGCCGAACTCGCCCATGGCGCGCGCGTTGCAGAGCAGGACGCCGTACAGCAGCGCCCATTTGATGTTGGGCAGCGTCACCGTCAGGAACGCCTTGAAGCCCCCGGCACCGAGCGTCAGGGCCGCCTCCTCGTCCTCGATGCCCTGCTCCTGCATCAACGGGATCAGCTCGCGGGCAACGAAGGGAAAGGTGACGAACAGCGTGGCCAGCACGATGCCCGGCAGAGCGAACACGATCTCGATGCCGTAGTGCCGCAGGAGCGGCCCCAACAGGCCGTGGGCGCCGAACAACAGGATGAAGACCAGCCCGGAAATGACCGGTGATACCGAGAACGGCAGGTCGATCAGCGACACGAGCAGCGCCTTGCCGCGGAACTCGAACTTGGCGATGGCCCAGGCCGCGACCACGCCGAACACCAGGTTCAGCGGAACGGCAATGGCGGCCACGACCAGGGTGAGCCGAATGGCCGCCACCGCGTCCGGCTCTCTCACCGCCGCGACATAGGTCGCGATACCGCCGCGCAGCGCCTCGAGAAAGACGATGAGGAGGGGCAGCAGCAGCACCAGCGCGAGGAAGCCCACCGCTATCGCGATCAGGCAGAGCCGCACCGCGCCGCTTTCCCCGGTCACCGGCGGCGGCACCTCCTTTCTGTGCTGAAGCCTGGCCTCAGACCGCCTGTCCGCCGGGCTGGCGGCCTGCAGCCGCTCGGCGCTCGCCATCGTTTCAGCCATGTCCCAGCCTTCGGCGGCTCCACGCCTGTATGCCGTTGATGGCCAGCAGGATCGCGAACGACAGCGCAAGCATGATCATGCCGATCGCCGTGGCGGCCGCGTAGTCGTACTCCTCGAGCCTCGTCACGATGAGCAGCGGCGCGATCT
Organism: Hyphomicrobiaceae bacterium; assembly: GCA_035253505.1. Taxonomy (GTDB): domain Bacteria; phylum Pseudomonadota; class Alphaproteobacteria; order Rhizobiales; family Hyphomicrobiaceae; genus AWTP1-13. Next base: position 6,836 of record DATFCC010000281.1, on the reverse strand, counting down.
CCGATACGAAGGGGATGTTGCCGGCAATGAAGATGACCGAGCCGTACTCGCCCACGGCGCGGGCGAAGGCCATGGCAAAACCCGTCAGCACGGCGGGCAGCAGGGGCGGCAGCACGACGTGCAGCACCGTCTGCACGCGCGTCGCGCCCAGCGTGGCGGAGGCCTCCTCCAACTCACGCTCGAAATCGGCGAGCACCGGCTGGACCGTGCGCACCACGAACGGCAAGCCGACGAAGACCAGGGCTATGAAGATGCCGGCCGGCGTGTAGGCGATCTTGATGCCGAGCGGCGCCAGCAGCGAGCCGAGCCAGCCGTTCGGAGCATAGAGCGCGGCCAGCGCGATGCCCGCGACGGCGGTCGGCAGCGCGAAGGGCAGGTCGATCGCGGCATCGAACATCCGCGAGCCGGGAAACCGGTAACGTACCAGCACCCACGCCACGAGCAGGCCGAACACCACATTCACCGCCGCGGCGGCGAGCGACAGGCCGAAACTCGTCCACAGCGCGGCCGATACCCGCGGCTCCGCGGCCAGGGCGAGGACCCCGCCCAGCCCGAGCTCGCTCGCCTTCAGGCCGAGCGCGGCCAGCGGCAGGAGCACGATGAGACCGAGGTAGAGCACGGTGTAGCCGAATGCCATCCCGAAACCGGGAAGCGCGCTCGGCTGCTTGAAGGCGTGCGCGGTCATGCCGATACCTCGGCCGGCTCAGCGCTTCGGCTGGTAGATCTGGTCGAAGACGCCCCCGTCCGCGAAGTGGGTGCGCTGCGCCTTGGCCCATCCGCCGAACGCACCGTCAATGGTCACCATGCGAAGGTTGGGGAATCTCTCCAGGCTCGCTGGCTCCGCATGTTCCGGCTCGACCGGCCGATAGTAGTGCTTGGCGGCCAGCGCCTGTCCCTTGGGCGAATAGAGGAAACGCAGGTAGGCCTCGGCCACCGCGCGCGTCCCCTTCTGATCGACATTGCCGTCGACGATGCTGACGGGCGGCTCGGCCAGGATGGAGAGGGATGGCGCCACCACCGCGAAAGAGTCCTTCCCGAACTCCTCGGAGGCCAGGAACGCCTCGTTCTCCCATGAGACGAAGACGTCGCCGACACCCCGCTGCGCGAAGGTGATGAGCGAGCCGCGCGCGCCGGTGTCGAGAACCGGCACGTTGGCATAGACGCGGGACACGAAGTCCCGGACTTTGGCCTCGTCGCCTTTGAGCGCCTCGCTGGCGTAGGCCCAGGCCGCAAGATAGTTCCACCGCGCACCCCCGGAGGTCTTCGGGTTGGGCGTGATCACCTGCACACCGGGCTTGGCGAGGTCGTCCCAGTCCTTGATGTTCTTCGGATTGCCCTTGCGCACCAGGAAGACGATGGTCGAGGTGTAGGGCGCACTGTTGTGCGGCAGCCGTTTCTGCCAGTCGGCGGGGATCTTGCCGGTCTTCTCCGCGATGGCGTCGATATCGGCGGCGAGGGCCAGCGTGACAACGTCGGCAGGCAGCCCATCGATGACCGATCTGGCCTGCTTGCCCGAGCCGCCATGCGACATTCGGATGCCGATCGTCTGTCCGGTCTTGGTCCTCCACTCCTCCACGAACGCGGCGCTGAAATCCTTGTAGAGCTCGCGCGTGGGATCGTAGGAGACGTTGAGGAGCGTCTGCGCCTGCAAGCTGCCCGCAAGAAGCGCAGTGGCAGCCAGAGCCGCCGCCACGCGAACGATGGCTTTGTGACCCGCCCTCATGTCGAAGCCTCTATCTTGCGCCCGGCTGGACCCAAGCTTCCGTTCTGCTGGAACAGGCGCCGTGGAGGACGGTTCCAGCGCCCACCCGGAACCGGCGCGGCCGGTGGCTCGCCGGATGCGGGAAACTCGCGGCAAGCCGTTTCAAAATCAAGCCATTCATAGAATAAAACACCAGATCACTGCGCTTATGACGGCTAGAAGTAGAAAAAACATCTAATCGAACGGATCGTGGTTCGCCGGCCCCGTGAAGCTGAGCCGCCGGCGAAAAAACGTCCGCGGGGGCGGATCACGAACGCCGGGCCGGGTTGTCCCGCAATGCACAAATAACGCCCAACCGGCCGCGAGCTGCCGACAAAAGAAGCTGCGCGCCCCGGCGGCCCCGGTCCATCGCCCCGCAAGCGCGTTGATTTGCCGAGCACAAACTCCGATCGGCCCGAGTGGCACGAAAATTGTTAACGGCACCGGCGACCGTCGCCGCCGCCGCTCGTCATGGCGTGGCCAAGAAGGGGGATGCCAGGCATGTACCAGAAGACCATCGAGCAATTCGCCGAGCTCGCTGCCGCCAAGGCGCAGGCGTTGCGGCGCAATCCGCTTGGCTTCCTCATCGCTTCCGCCATGGCCGGCGCCTACGTGGGCGTCGGCATTCTCCTCATCTTCAGCGTGGGGCAGGCGATCGACCCTTCCGTGCGCAGTCTCGTCATGGGCGCCAGCTTCGGCATCGCGCTCACGCTCGTGGTGTTCGCGGGCTCGGAGCTGTTCACGGGGCACACGATGTTCATGGCCTTCGGCATGCTGCGCGGGACGATCAGCGCTCGCGACCTGCAGTCGTCGTGGGCCCTTACGTGGATCGGGAACCTGTTCGGCTCCGCTCTGCTGGCAGGCATCTTCTATCTCGGCGGCGGTGGGCAGATCCTGAAGGAGGGTGCCGACCTCATCTTCAAGGTCGCCGACTACAAGATGAACTCGCCCGCGCTGGCCCTGGTGGCGCGCGGCATCCTGTGCAACTGGCTGGTCTGCCTGGCGCTGTGGACCAGCGCCCGCGCCACCAGCGATTCGGCCAAGTGCATCCTGATCTTCTGGTGCCTGTTCGCCTTCATCGCATGCGGGTTTGAGCACAGCGTGGCGAACATGACCATCTTCTCCGTGGCCCTGCTGGGCAATCATCCTCCGCAAGTCAGCCTGGTGGGCATGTTGCACAATCTCGCCTGGGTCACGCTCGGCAATGCGATCGCCGGCGTGCTGTTCATGGCCGGCGCCTACCGGTGGGCGAGCGAGCCGCTCTCCGCGTGGGCCAAGTCCGCGCCGCGCGTGCCGGCGCCGGCGGAGTGAGCCGGCTGTGAGCGCCGACTTCTCCGCCGAGCAGAAGCGCTACCTGGAGGGCCTGGTTGCCGGGCTCAGCGCCTTGCGGCCCGAAGCTGCCGCGTCTGTCGCCAATGGCGCGGCAGCGCCAGGCGGGCCGGATGCCGCTCATCACAAGGCCATGGCTCGGTTCGAGGCGGAGGGCCGGAAGCTCTCCGATCCCGAGAAGTGGAAGCGCGAGGAGCATCCCTTCGACGCCTACAGGCGCCTGAAGCAGCAGGCCAACGCGAACAGCGCGCCGACACCGCCGGACAACTTCCGCTGGCGCTTCCATGGCCTGTTCTACGTTGCGCCGACGCAGGACAGCTACATGTGCCGGCTGCGCCTGCCGAACGGGATTCTCGCGGCTCACCAGTTTGCGGGCCTCGCCGACCTGGCGGAGCGCTACGGCGGCGGCTACGCGCACGTCACGACGCGGGCCAATCTGCAGATCAGGGAGATCGCGCCCCGGCACGCGCCGGCCATGGTCGAAGCCATTCAAGATCTGGGCCTTTGCTCACGGGGCTCGGGCGCCGACAACATCCGCAACATCACCGGCGATGCGACCGCCGGCATCAGCCGGCAGGCGCTGCTCGACACGCGCCCCCATGCGCGCGAGTTGCACTTCCACATCCTGAATGACCGCTCGCTGTACGGCATCCCGCGCAAATTCAATGTGGCCTTCGACGGCGGCGGCGAGATCGCCACGCTCGAGGACACCAACGACATCGGCTTCCAGGCGGTGCAGGTCCTGGAGGCGGCCAGGGCGGCGCAACCGCCGGTCACCCCGGGCATATGGTTCCGCCTCATGCTCGGCGGCATCACCGGCCACAAGGACCTGGCGCGCGATACCGGCATCCTCGTCCGGCCGGAGGAGGCGACCGAGGTCGCGGATGCCATCCTGCGCGTGTTCATCGCCGAGGGCGACCGGACCAACCGCGCCAAGGCGCGCCTCAAGTATGTGCTCGACGCGTGGGGGGCGGACAAGCTTATCGCCGCAGTCGAGCACGTCCTGGGGCGCAAGCTGACCCGTTGCGATGCTGCAATGCTGGCGCCGCGACCCCGGCAGGACCGGCAGGCGCACATCGGTGTGCATGCCCAGAAGCAGGGCGGCTCGAGCTATATCGGCGTCGTGTTGCCGCTCGGAAGGATGACGAGCGATCAGATCCGCGGTCTCGCGCGGATAGCATCCGATCTGGGCGACGGCGACATACGCCTTACCGTCTGGCAGAACCTGCTGATCTCCGGCATTGCGGACGCGAAGGTCGCGGAGGCGAAAGCACGCATCGAAGGCATCGGCCTCAACTGGCAGGCGAGCGCCGTGCGCGCCGGGCTCGTCGCCTGCACCGGCAATACCGGGTGCAGGCTTGCCACGTCGGATACCAAAGGCACGGGCACCCGCATCGTCGAGCATGTCGAGAGCCGGCTCGAGATCGACCACCCCATCAACATTCACCTCACCGGCTGCCCCAACTCCTGCGCCCAGCATTACATCGGCGACATCGGCCTGGTGGGCTGCCGCATTCCGGTCGGCGAGGATGGCGACACGGTGGAGGGCTTTCACGTCGTGGTCGGCGGCGGCTACGGCGCCGACGCCGCCATCGGGCGCGAGCTTCTCCGCGACGTGAAAAGCGAGGATTGCCCCGTCGCGGTCGAGAAGCTGCTGCGCACCTATCTCGCGCATCGCGCGAGCAAGGATGAGACCTTCCACGCCTTCACCCGCCGCCACGCCATCGAGGCTCTGCAAAACCTCGTGGGAGGGGACGCCCGATGACGCTTCACGCTCCCAGGCTGATCCCCGAGACGGCCCCTTTCTCGGAAAGGGAACGGGCACTCCTCGACGAATTCTTCGTGCGCACATTCGGCCTCGGTCAAGCACCGGCCGTGCCCCTTCCATCGCCGGAGCCCAAAGGGCCGCTCGACGATGGCGATGACGGGGCTGCGCCGTGGCACGATCCGGCCATGCCGATCGACCATCGCATGCAGCTCGCCGCTGCGCGGCCGCTGCGTCGCCGCATGATGGCGGCCATGGGCCAGCAGGACTGCGGCCAGTGCGGCTATACGTGCGAGGCCTACGCCGACAGCATCTTCCTGCAAGCCGAGCCGCGCCTCAACCTGTGCGTGCCAGGCGGCAAGGCCACGGCCCGCATGCTGAAGGCGCTGGTCGAGGAGATGGGTGGCGGCGTTCTCGACCCCGACGAGCAGGCCGCCAAGGCCGGCGCCAAACCCGGCACGTCCGCGGACCAGCGTCCCGGCCGCTCGCGCGACAAGCCTGTGCCGGCGCGCTTTCTCTCAAGGAAGCGGCTCAACGGTGCCGGCTCCCGCAAATCGACCTATCACATCGACATCGATCTGGCTGGAGCCGATCTCGGCTACGTGGTGGGCGACAGCTTTGGTGTGTTCCCCGGCAACGATCCCGTCCTCGTCGACCAGATCATCGCCGCCATCGGCGCGCCGCCGGACTTCCCCATCGCCGGGCGTGCGCTGCGCGATGTTCTCACCGAGGACATGTCGCTCTCGCCCGCGCCCGACACCCTGTTTCAGCTCATCTCCTATCTCACCGGCGGCGATCGGCGCCGGAGGGCTCAGGCGCTGGCCAAGGGCAGCGATCACGACGGCGATGCGGCAACGCTCGATGTGCTCGCCGCGCTCGAGATGTTTCCTGGCCTGCGACCGGATCCGGAGGCCTTCATCGAGGTCTTGGAACCGCTGCAGCCCCGGCTCTATTCGATCGCGTCCTCGCCGCACGCAACGCCCGGCCGCGTCAGCCTCACGGTCGACATGGTGCGCTACGAGGCCGCCGGCCGGCAGCGGACCGGTGTTGCGTCGAGCCACCTTTGCGAGCGCGTGAGCCCCGGCGCAGAGCTGAAAGTCTACATCCAGAAGGCGCATGCCTTTCGACTGCCGGCGGATGCCGCCACGCCGATCATCATGGTCGGCCCGGGCACCGGCATCGCGTCCTTCCGCGCCTTTCTGCAGGAGCGTGCGACGCATCCCGCGCCAGGAAGCGCCTGGTTGTTCTTCGGCCACCAGCATGAGGAGACGGATTTCTTCTATCGCGAGGAGCTGGAGCAGTTCCTCAGCAGAGGGGTGCTGAGGAAACTGTCGACGGCCTGGTCACGCGACGGCGCCGCCAAGGTCTACGTGCAGGATCGCATGCGGCAGGAGGCCTCGCAGCTCTGGGCGTGGCTGCAGGACGGCGCGCATTTCTACGTCTGCGGCGATGCTCTGCGCATGGCGAAGGATGTCGAGGCGGCCGTGACCGAGATCGTCGCGGCAGAGGGCGGCATGGCAGGTGACGCGGCGAAGGCATTCATCGCCGAGCTCAAGGCATGTGGCCGCTACCAGGCCGACGTCTACTGATGTCGCGTCCCAACGAATCCGCGAGCAACACGGTGCCTTTGCGTGCAGTCGCCGGACGAACGCCTCGGCCAGCTCGCCCGCGGCGAATGGAGCCGCTGGCCACCCTTCCCGTGTTCTTCAAGCTCGAGGGCAAGCGCGTCGTGGTGGCCGGCGGCAACGAGGGCGCCGCCTGGAAGGCGGAGCTGCTCTCGGCGGCGGGTGCACAGGTGGTCGTCTGCGCCGTCGACGTCTGTCCGGAGCTGGAGGCGCTGGCCGCCGATCCGCCGGCCGGGCCGATCTCGCTGCGAGGCTCGCAATGGTCTCCGGAGGACTTCGCCGGAGCGGCGGTGGTCGTCGGTGCGGCCGGCGACGACGAGGAGGCGGCGCACATGTTCCAAGCCGCGCGCGCTGCCGGCGTTCCGATCAATGTCAT
>DATFCC010000280.1:0-2296 GCA_035253505.1 Hyphomicrobiaceae bacterium | reverse complement strand
CCCGCTCTATACCGCTACGACAAGCGGAGCCGCCGTCTACGTCGATGGCGTGGCGGTCGCCGGCGGCGCCGGCATGATGGGGACGGCCTCGGGCCGCATCGCCGCGCTCGCCAAGGTGCGCGACGACATCGCCGTCACTTACCAGAGCCAGCTCGACGAAATGGCACGCGGCCTGATCGCAGCCTTCGCCGAGAGCGACCAGAGCGCCATCCCGACCCTTCCCAACGCGCCCGGCCTCTTCACCTGGGGCGGCGGCCCGGCCATGCCGACGGCCGGTGTCATCAACGTCGGGCTCGCGGCCAGCATCCGGGTCAACGCCGCCATCGATCCCGACCAGGGCGGCAGCCCCGCCGTGCTGCGCGACGGCGGCGCCGCGGGCAGCGCCTACGTCTACAACAGCACGGGGGCAACGGGTTATCCCGACCGCCTCCACCAGCTCCTCGATGCTCTCGATCAGCCGCGCAGCTTCGATCCTGCGGCGGGGGCAGGCGCCAACCTCAATCTGTCGTCCTACGCCTCTTCCTCGGTGTCCTGGCTGCAGGCGGCGCGCAAATCGGCGTCCGATGACGCCGACTACAAGAACACGCTTCTCAATCGCGCCTCCGATGCCCTGTCCAAGGCGACGGGCGTCAACATCGACGAGGAGATGACGCTGCTGCTCGATCTGGAACGCTCCTACCAGGCCTCCAGCAAGCTCATATCCACCATCGACAACATGTTCGGCGCCCTGCTCGCCGCCGCCGGACGGTGATCATGAAAACCACTTTCACCTCTACCGCTGCGATCTCAGAGGCCACCCGCCTGACCATGGCGCGGCTGCAGTCGCAGCTCTCCGACGCGCAGAAGGAGGTCTCGACGGGCCGGCACGCCGACGTCGGCCTCGCGCTGGGCAGCAGAACCGGCCAGACCGTGTCACTGCGCCAGGAGCAGACTCGCCTGCAGGCGATGATGGACAGCAACAGCATCGTCTCGACCAGGCTCGACGCGAGTCAGTCGACGCTGACCAACATCGCCACCGGCGCCCAGTCGTTCCTCAACCAGCTCACGGCGGCGCCCAATTCGACCATTCAGAACATTCTGCAGACGGAAGCCACCTCCTCGCTGTCCTCGCTGATCGGCTCGCTCAACACGCAGGTCAACGGCGCCTACCTGTTTGCCGGCATCAATGCCGACGTGAAGCCCGTCGCCGACTACTACGAAGCCGGCTCTCCCAATCGCCAGGCGGTGGTCAACGCGTTCACGACGGCGTTCGGCTTCCCTCCCACGGACCCGCAGGTCGCCAACATCAGTGCCGCGGCCATGGAAACGTTCCTCAACGGCCCGTTCGCCAACCTGTTCACCGACACGGCCTGGAAGGCCGACTGGTCGTCGGCCTCGGACCAGGATGTGCGCAGCCGCATCTCCACCACCGAGCTGATCGATACGTCCACCAACGCCAACGACGTGTCGTTCCGCAAGCTTGCCAGCGCCTACACCATGCTGGCCGATCTCGGCACCGCGAGCCTCAGCAAGACCGCCTTCCAGAAGGTCGTCGACAAGGCCACCGCCCTGACCTCGGAAGCCATCCGCGGCCTGACCGACCTGCAGGTCGGCCTCGGCGACGCCCAGAAGCGCGTCAGCGATGCCAACGATCGCATGTCGCTGCAGTCGGACATCATGACCACCCATATCGGGGCGCTCGAAGGTATCGACCCCTACGAGGCCTCCAGCCGGCTGTCCGAACTGATGACACAGGTCGAAACCGCCTACGCGATCACCGCGCGCATCCAGAAGCTGTCGCTGCTCAACTATCTCGCGCCATAGGCGCCGCAAGCCAACAATCAGCACGAAAGGACGGCCATGTACCAGTTCTCCTACGCAGAAGTTCTCGACGAGACGCCGAAGGGAGCGCGCGAGCGGGAGCGCCTCGCCATCGCTCATTCCATCGAGCTGCTGGAGGCGGCCGAGCAGAAGGGCGTGCGGTCGCGCGCGGCGATCGAAGCCCTGCTGTTCGTGCGCCGGCTGTGGGCCGTCTTCATCGAGGACCTGGCCGAAGCCGACAACGACCTGCCCAAGGCGCTGCGGGCCGACCTCATCTCCATCGGGCTTTGGATCATCCGCGAGGCCGAGCAGATCCGGCTGGAGAAGTCGTCCAATTTCCGGGGCATCATCGAGGTGTCGCAGAGCATCCGCGACGGGCTGAACTGATCGGCGTCGGCGTCCCATTCATCACGGGTCGGCGAAATCGCAGCCGGCCCCAACAGGAAGCAAGCCAATGGCCGTCGATGCCACCTCCAGCGCCACCAGCGTGCAATCC
>DATFCC010000279.1:0-5495 GCA_035253505.1 Hyphomicrobiaceae bacterium | reverse complement strand
GTTCGCGCGCTGTTGCTCGATCCGGCGGCCCCGCCACATCCGCCGCTGTCGGAGGCGCTGCTGTTCTATGCGGCACGCGCCGACCATCTCGACAAGTCCATCCGGCCGGCGCTGGCATCCGGACGCTGGGTCGTGTGCGATCGCTTCTCGGATTCCACGCGCGTCTACCAGGGAGCTGCCGGGGGCCTGGACGGCGGGACGCTCGACGCATTGGAGCGGCTGGTGGTGGCGCCGACGTTTCCTGAGCTGACCTTCATCCTCGACCTCGCACCGGCCCAGGGACTGGCGCGCGCGCGGGCGCGCAGCGCCCTGACGGCCGCAGGCGAGGCGGACCCTTTCGAGCGTCGCGACGCGGCGTTCCACGAGCGGCTGCGCGCCGGCTACCTGGCAATCGCCAGGGCGGAGCCGCAGCGGTGCGTGGTGGTCGACGGCGAACGCGGTGCGGATGCCATCGCGGCCGAGATCTGGGCGCGCGTGGAGCCGCTGCTGGTGCGAGGCGCCGACTGATGGCCAGGGCGCCCCTGCCGCAGGACGAGGAGGTGCTCCCCGAGGCCGACCGGCTCGAGGGCTTTCCTCACCCCCGCGAGACCGCGACGTTGTTCGGCCACGAGGAAGCCGAGCGCGCCCTGGCGCAAGGGTTCGCCGGCGGCCGCATGCATCATGCCTGGCTCGTCGCGGGACCTCTCGGCATCGGCAAGGCCACGCTCTCCTATCGCCTCGCAAGGCATGTCCTGGCGCGACCCGAGGAGCGCGACGCGTCGGGGCAAACACTGGACGTGAGCGCGCAGACCGCCGCCGCGCGGCAGATGCGGGCCATGGCGCATCCGGGGCTGCTGGTGCTGCGGCGACCCTACGACATGCGCGCCAAGCGGTTCGCTGCAAGCATTCCCGTCGATGAAGTGCGGCGCCTCAAGGGCTTCCTCGGCCTCACCGCGAGCGAGGGGGCATGGCGGGTGGTGATCGTGGACGCGGCCGACGAGCTCAACGTCAATGCCGCCAATGCGCTGCTGAAATCGCTCGAGGAGCCGCCGCTGCGCGCGCTGTTCCTGCTCGTCGCCTCCGAGCCCAGCCGGTTGCTGCCGACCATCCGCTCGCGCTGCCGGCGTCTCGACCTGGCGCCGCTGGCGAGCGAGGCCCTGCGCAAGGGGGTCGAGGCTGCCCTTGCCGCGGCCGGCGGCGACATGCCCGATGCGAAGAGCTGGCCGCTGCTCGAGCGCTTGTCGGAAGGCAGCGTGCGCCGGGCGCTGCAGCTCGCGGGCAGCGGCGGCCTCGATCTCTACGAGCGGATCGAGGGCCTGCTGGCGGCGCTGCCGCGAGTCGACTGGGCGGCGCTGCATGCGCTTGCCGATCAGCTCTCGCTGGCGGCGAGCGAGCAGCGGTTCGAGGCGTTCTGGGACCTGCTGCTGGACCTGCTCGCAAGACTGGTGCGGGTGAGGGCCGTGGGCGGCAGCGGGCCGGACGCGGAACTCGCGCAGCGGCTGATCGGCGAGGGCCGCCTCGCGGACTGGGCGGGCCTGTGGGAGGAGCTCGGACGCGAGCGGGCGGACGCCGCGCTGCTCAACCTCGACAAGCGCGCATTGATCCTCGGCACGTTCGCCAAGCTCGAGGCCATCACCCGCCGGGCGGCCTGAGCCGCCGTTGTGCCATTGCGTGTGGCAATGGGCGCCGTTTCATGATAGCTGAGCGCCGGACAATGCCTTGGCCGCGAACCCATGACCGCAGAGGCCTTCATCTCCCGTTCCACTCCCTGCGGAGCCGAGCATCGGCCCCGTGCCCGAATGTGCTGACCCGCACGCCCTCGCCGGGCGCCCCTTTTGCCATGCGCAATCAGCCAATTGAACGGGACCTGCAACCATGAGCGGGCAGCAGAAATTCTACATCACGACGGCCATCTCCTACCCTAACGGGCCTCCGCACATCGGCCACGCCTACGAGGCCATCGCCACGGACGCCATCGCGCGCTTCGAAAGGCTCGACGGCAAGGACGTGTTCTTCCTCACCGGCACCGACGAGCACGGCCTCAAGATGAAGCAGACCGCGGTGAAGGAGGGCTTGTCGCCGCGCGTGCTCGCCGACCGCAACTCGGCGCTGTTCCGCGCCATGGACGAGGCACTCAACCTCTCCAACGACGACTTCATCCGCACCACCGAGGACCGCCACTATCGCTCCTCGGAGGAGATCTGGCGGCGCATGGCCAAGGCCAATAACGGCGATATCTTCCTCAAGAAGTATGCCGGCTGGTACTCGGTGCGCGACGAGGCCTTCTACGCCGAGGGCGAGACCACGCTGGACGGCGGCGTGCGGCTCGGGCCGCAGGGCACGCCGGTCGAGTGGTTCGAGGAGGACACCTATTTCTTCCGCCTCTCCGCCTATCAGGACCGGCTGCTCGAGCACTACGAGAAGAACCCCGACTTCATCCTGCCGCGCGAGCGCCGGAACGAGGTGGTGAGCTTCGTCAAGGGCGGGCTGGAGGACCTGTCCATCTCGCGCACGACGCTGGACTGGGGCATCAAGGTGCCGGGAGCCCCCGAGCATGTCATGTACGTGTGGGTGGATGCCCTGACGAACTACATCACCGGCGCGGGGTTCCCCGACGAGGCGCACGCGCGCTGGCGCTACTGGCCGGCGGATGTGCATGTCATCGGCAAGGACATCGTGCGCTTTCACGCGGTCTACTGGCCCGCGTTCCTGATGTCGGCCGGCATCGAGCTGCCCAAGCGCGTGTTCGCGCACGGGTTTCTCAACAACCGCGGCGAGAAGATGTCGAAGTCGGTCGGCAACGTTGTCGACCCGTTCGACCTCGTGAAGGCCTACGGCGTCGACCAGGTGCGCTACTTCTTCCTGCGCGAGGTGGTGTTCGGCCAGGACGGCGTCTACAGCCCGGAGGCGATCGCCAATCGCATCAATGCCGATCTCGCCAATGGCCTCGGCAACCTGGCGCAGCGCTCGCTGTCGATGATTCATCGCAACTGCGACGGCAGGATCCCGGCGCCCGGAGCGTTCACGCAGGCCGACAGGGATATGCTGGCCGCCGCCGATGCGCTGCATGCGAAGGCGCGCGAGGCCATGGACCGTCAGGGCCTCAAGCAGTACCTCGATGCCGTGTGGGCCGCGGTGGCGCATGCCGACCGCTACTTCGCCGGCGAGGAGCCCTGGACCAAGCGCAAGACCGATCCTCAGCGCATGGCCACGATCCTGTACGTGACGGCCGAGGTCGTCCGGCAGGTGTCGATCCTGGTGCAGCCGGTGACGCCTGCGGCCGCGGGCAAGCTGCTCGATGGCCTGGGGCAGGCGGAGGGCGCGCGCCAGTTCAGCGCGCTCGGCGAATCCGGTCGCCTGCAGCCGGGGACTGCCATCCCGGCACCGTCGGGCGTCTTTCCTCGCTATGTGGAGCCGGACGCCGGCGCTGATGAGGCGAAGGAACCGGCCAAGGCCAAAAAGCAAAAGCCCAAGACACCGTAGGATCGTTGGGGCCGGGTCTGCCTTCCGCGCGCGCAGCGGGTGAGCTAGACTCCGGCCCCACATGACCCCCACGCTCGTCGATCATCACTGCCATCTCGACTTCCCGGATTTTGCCAATGACCTCGACGGTATCGTCGCCAGAGCGGCGTCGGCCGGCGTGGGCATGCTGGTGACGATCTCCACGCGCATTCGCCGTTTCGAGGGCGTGCTGGCGATCGCGGAACGCTATCCGCAGGTGTTCTGCTCGGTCGGCACGCATCCGCACTACGCGCACGAGGAGCTGGACCTGCCGGTGGAGGAGATCGCGCGGCTGTCCCGGCATCCCAAGGTGGTAGCGATCGGCGAGGCCGGGCTCGACTATTTCTACGACAAGAGCCCGCGCCCGGCGCAGGCGCAGGGGTTCCGCAATCACATTGCCGCGGCGCAACTGACGGGCTTGCCGCTCGTCATCCACGCCCGCGATGCCGACGAGGACGTGGCCCGGATGCTGGAGGAGGAAATGGCGCGGCAGCCGTTCACGGCGGTCCTGCACTGCTACACGGGTGGCGCCGAGCTCGCGCGTCGCGCCGTTGCCATCGGCGTCTATATATCCTTCTCGGGCATTCTCACGTTCAAGAAGTCCGAGGACCTGCGCGAAGTTGCCCGCAACGTGCCGATGGATCGCCTGCTTGTGGAAACGGACGCGCCCTATCTGGCTCCGGGGAAGTTCCGCGGCAAGCGCAATGAGCCGGCCTTCGTGGTGGAAACGGCCAGGGAGCTGGCCGGGGTGAAGGGCGTGAGCGAGGCCGAGATCGCGCGCATCACCACCGACAACTTCTTCCGCCTGTACGCCAAGACACCGCGGGCGGCCCTCACCGCATGAGCTGGCGTTTCACCATTCTCGGCTGCGGGTCATCGGGCGGCGTGCCCCGCGTCGGCAACGTATGGGGCAACTGCGATCCGTCAAACCCGAAGAACCGGCGGCGGCGCTGCGCGCTGCTGGTCGAGCGCTTGGGCAAGAACGGGCGCACGACCGTCCTGGTCGACACGCCACCCGACCTGCGCGAGCAGCTCCTCGACGCGCGCGTCGAGAACATCGACGGCGTGCTCTTCACCCACAATCACGCCGATCACACGCACGGCATCGACGACCTGCGCGGCATGTTCTTCATCACCAAGAGCCGCATTCCCGTCCATGCGGACGCGGATACGCTGGCGAGCCTGCGCCAGCGCTTCGACTATTGCTTCGACCAGCGGCCGGGATCGATCTACCCGTCGATCCTGCGCGCGCACGACATCCGGCCGCCGGCGCCGCTCCGCGTCGATGGGGCGGGCGGGACGATCGAGGTGATCCCCATCCTGCTCGATCATGGCGATGCGCCGGCCCTCGGCTTCCGCTTCGGCGGCGTTGCCTATTGTCCGGACGTGAGCGGCATCCCAGCGGCCTCGGAAGGTTTGCTGGAGGGCCTCGACCTGTGGATCGTGGACGCGCTGCGGCCGATGCCGCACCCGAGCCACTTCGGCGTCAAGCAGACGCTGGAGTGGATCGAACGCCTCGCCGTCAAGCGTGCGATCCTCACCCACATGACCGTCGAGCTCGACTATGAGGCGCTGCGGCGCGATCTGCCGCCGAACGCAGAGCCCGCCTACGACGGCATGGTGGTGGAGGTGTAGCCGCGGCGGCCAGTCTGGGTCCTGGATATTTCGCTTCGCGAAATTTCGGGATGACAGGTGTTGGGAGGCGGTGCCGCATCCGGTGTCATCCCGGCCGGAGCGCAGCGGAGAGCCGGGACCCAGGTACTGCTTGCGCTAGACGAGACGGCGTAGGGCGCAATAGCGAAGCGTATTGCGCCGCGGGCGAGCGACGCGCACCTGAGCGGTGCAATACGGCTTCGCCTATTGCACCCTACATGCGACGGGCAGCGGCTACCCGGCCGTGGCGGTTCTGAGGTCGAACATGCGGCCGTTGTCGGTGCAGTCCGGCATGGCGAGCTTGATGAAGGCCTCGACCGTATGCTCGGGCGGCTTGAGCGAGGCGGGGTCCTCCCCGGGGA